>JAYRNE010000120.1:0-9017 GCA_041912355.1 Chlamydiales bacterium | reverse complement strand
TCCTTTTGGTCCTTTTTTTTGGGGCGAAGCTTCCTTCTTGGCAATAATAAGTTAATTAGATAGTATTCTAGTCAGCACAAGCTAAGGAGGAACCCGTGCGTACTCCCAAAGTACTGCACACTATTCTAGCAGTTCTCTTAGGGCTTTTTTGCATCACCCTTATACAAAGCTGTGATTCGAAAGCCAGAAGCGTCCACCTCAAGCTGATTCTTGATCGACCTGCCAATCCAAATCATATCCCACTCTACGTTGGTCATGCCATGGGCTATTTTAGGGATGAGGGTATCTTTTTAGATATTCACAAGCCCCAAACTGATAGGCCTCTAGAGCAACTTGATAACAAAAGTGCTGACCTTGTTCTAGCAAGCCTGCCCCGCGTTTTTAGGGCTATTGCACGAAAGAGCAACATCTACCTTGTTGGAAAGCTTGTTGATGCTCCCCTAAAAGGATTTTTGGTTCTCCAAAGAAGCGGCATGAAGACAATTAGCGACTTTAATGGCCGCATCATGGGCTATGATGGAGCCTACAGCATACTCCCCTCTGCAGAGGTACTTCTTGATCACAATAACGTACAAGTTGGATGCAGGCTAAACCTATGCGATGAAGCTATAAACGAACTTGTAAGCAACAAAATTGATATTGTCTATGGTGCGTTAGCAAACCTAGAACCAGAATACCTAAAATTTCTTGGACACAAGGTACGTTTTTTCTTGGTATCAAACTTAGGAATGCCAGACTATGAAGAGGTAGTTATTGCCGCTCACGCAGGCGTTCAAACAGCCATTCCTGCTTTTCAAAAAGCGTTGCAACGAAGTATCGACTTTTGCCGAGAAAAGCCCCAACTTGCCTTTGAGATGTACGCAAACATCCTGCAAAACAAAAACCGCAAAACGCTTGCCTGGGAAGAGTCAAGCTGGAATCTCACTATTCCAATGCTCTCTAAAGAGCAGACATTTTCCTACACTTCTGCTAAAACATTAGCCGACTGGCAGTATGATAATGGCCTTGTGGGTGCGCCAGTGGATGTTAAAAGGTGCTTTATCCCCAAGTTACAGAAAGAGACATAGAACCCTTTAGCCCTTGTACTTCTTCAAGAAGTTAGCAAGCTCACTACCCACCTTTTTAACATCCTCTTGGGTTTTCGGATCTTTAAGGTTGCCAGCATCGTCAAAAGCTTGATGAGCCTGAGATAGGCTCTTTTGATAGGGCATAACTATGCTGTTGATGTTGCCGAATATGGAACGAACATGGACAAGGCCGCGTAAGCCACCAAGGCCGCCCGGAGAAGCACTTAAAAGGCCTACTGCTTTATCTATAAAGCAACATAGGTAGACTTCATCTGGCTTAGACATACGTGATGTCCAGTCGATAACATTTTTTAATACAGCCGAAATGGAGCTATTGTATTCTGGACAGGCAATTAAAAAGCCATCGTGTGAAAGCATAAGCTCTTTAAGCTTCAAGGCATTTTCTGGAATGCCGCTTTCATCTTCTATTTCTTGATCATAGACAGGAAGTGGATAGTCTTTTAGGTCGATGTAGGTGACTTTAGCTCCCGCGTCTTCTGCGCCCTTACTAGCAACTTTTACAAGCTTTTTATTATAAGAATCCTTTCGCAAACTGCCTGCAAAAGCTAAAATTTTCGGTTCGTATGTCATAATGTATATCTCTTACTTTTTATTTGCGCGACGTAGCTTTCTGAACTGGTTTGCCTTTGCCTTAGGAGGAGCCGCCTTTGACTTTGGAGCCTTTTCTACTTCCTTTTTTGGAAGGGGACGTAGGCGAGCTTTAGGGGCAGGCTTTTTTGCAAGGGGCGCTTTCATAGCGCTAGCTTTTGCCTTAACGGGAGCAGGAGGCAGCTTTTTCGTTGCAGGCTTTTTGCTAGAAGCTTTTGGAAGCTGAACTGGAGGCGCTTTTTCTTTTGCCTTTACCTTTGTAGGAACAACAGGCTCTTTAGCCTTTTTCAGAGGTTTTTCCTTTTTACTTATAACAGGCTCTTCCTCAAATACATCAATTTCCTCTTCCACTTCAGGCTCGCTGTAGCCTACAGAGGCTGCTGCAACTTCAGCTCCATCTTTCTTATCCAAATTCCAGGTATTTGAAAGCGTGCGAAGGGCTTGAAGCTTCTGGTTAAGGTTTTGCATGTCAAAATTCACAGTGCCTGTTATCTGCTGCTTGCGGTGAGCTAATAGGTCAGCTTCAGAAGCAAACTTACCAGAGAAGGTAAAGATAGCAGATGATCCTTGATAATCAGGAGAAAATACAAAGGGCTTTATGGCCTTTGGAATTGCTGTGTAGATATCTGCAGAAAACTGCGGCTCTGTTTCTACCTTTGCAACCTGCTTTGGAGGACGGCCTCGCTTTGGACGAGGGTTTAAGGCTTCATTTGAGTAGTAGGTCTTAGCCTTCGCCACAAGGTTTTTTCGAGCCACCTGCAGGTCTTTTTGCACCTTTGGAATAAAGAGGTTAAGCTTAATTTTTTCGCAAAGAGACTTTGTCATCTCAAGGTCTTCTTCAAACACAAAGTCAAACTCGTTATTGCGCAGCCACTCAATGATGCGAACGCGAAAGCGCTCTTGGTAGTAGAGTTGCCATTTTTCAAGCTCTGTATGATGGTCGTAGATAAACTCCAAAAAGTTTTCACGAGCCTCTTTGGAACTAATAATGTCTAGTAGCTTTTCCTTGGTGTCGATGTCATAGACCTTTTCGTTTACAAAGCCTTCCATGACCTTCTTCACTTCATAAAAACTAAGCTTAGGAATCATGCAGTAGCGATCGGTGTTATTAAGAAGCTCTTTTTCGAGCTCATCAAGCTCTTCCTTGGATTTATCTAAATCGACATAAAACAAAAAGCCCTCTTGACGATCAAGATAGTAATCCCTTTCATCATCAGATTTAGCAAAGGCTTCCATCAAGCGATGGCAACGCATTATGAGAGGATTCTGTGCAACAACTTTATTTTTTACTGCCATAGGTCTACCTAATTATAAAGACAACTATCGTAGTAAATTAAAGCGATGTTTGCAACAGGAAAGCTTCATCCCTAAAAACAACCTGAGGGACAATAATGCACCCCCATGCCTTTTAATACCTAAGGGGTGCAAACCGTCGGGCACGAGAGTTAAAGAGTTTTATTGGGCAAAGCCACGTATACCTGCCATTGTATTCATTCACTCGTGCCCGTGCCCGTGCCCGAGCCCGTGCCCGGCGGCGTATCAGCGTACAGTCAAACAGCCAACGCTATTATGCACTTTTTAACTTTGTTGCCCTTTTGGTCCTTTTTGTCCTTTTCGTTCTTTTATTTTGGGGCGAAGCTTGCTATACTGCCAACAAGATCGAATAATGAGAGAGGACCTATGCCTATAGACTTAGAAAAAGCAGACACACGCATCCAGGCGATTTGCGATAAAATTCGACAGGAAACCCTTGATCCCGCCAAAGAGCAGGCCCAGGAGATTATTGAGCAGGCAAAAAAAGAGGCTGAGCGCATTCTTCACCAGGCCCACGCCGATGCTGAACATATGGTAAAGGAGACAAGAAAATCGCTTGAAGAAGAAAAGCAGATTTTTCAGTCTTCACTTGAACAGGCTTCAAAACAGTCTATCGAGCTATTAAAGCAAAAAATCGAAGAGTCCTTCTTTAACCCGAATTTACAAAAATGGGTCAAGGAACAGCTTGGAGATGCACCATCCTATTCAACGCTAATTGAAGCGCTTGTAAAGGCAATTCACAAAGAGGGCATTAAAAGCGAGCTTGCAGTACAGATACCAAAGTCTTTTAGCGCCGATGCAATCAACGCAACACTCAGTAAGGATGTTCTTGACCAACTTAAAAACAAGTCTGTTACACTGTCTGATCTTCCCGGAGGCGTTCAGGTAAAGATTTTAGACAAAAATATGGTTTTAGATATCTCCTCAAAAGCATTAGAAGAAATTGTAGCTTCTTTCATTCATAAAGACTTTCGCAAAGTCTTTTTTGGTTCACAGTAGGGATAAAGACGCATGGCTAATTACTACTTTCTTGCCACGCTGCTTCCTCCGCTACGGGTTGGCGCTCCTGTTGAAATAAGCTCTAAAGAGCTTCAGTACTATATGGAGCAAAACCTTAAACTCACGCCCAAGGATTTGGCCTATTTTTCTGCTTTAAAGCGTCTTGTAGATATCGACAACATACGCTCAATATGGCTAAATGGACCTTTTATGCCGGGGGGCGAATATGACCAGTATGAACTTGAAGATGCCCTATTCTATAGAATCGGCCTTCCCAGCTATGTCTTAGAATACCTTGAGCAGTTCCCAGAAAAAAATGAACGCTTACAAAACTTTCCTCTGCTTCTTCATCGCTACTTGGCTTGTGAAAGCCAAAGCTCCAACCCATTCGTGCGCGCCTACCTTACCTTTGAGTGGCACTGGAGACTTGTTTTTGTGGCCATTCGCGCGCTTGACCTTGGCCGCGATGTGGATCATGAATTTAGATATGAAGACCCAGAAGACCCCTTTGTAGCAGATCTAATAGCAAGAGCCAAAGAAAAAACTTTTGAAGCCCCTGCTCCTTATAATGGCTTAAAGGCTCTTTATGAATCGAGAAAACAAGCTCCACTTGATCTTTATCAAGCGCTCTCTGAGTGGCGCTTTAACTACATTGAAGAGCTTATAGAATGGGACTTTTTTTCCCTAGAACGCATCCTGGGCTATGTTGCCCAGCTAGAAATTTGTGAACAGTGGCTTCAGCTTGACAAGCTGAAGGGACTTGAAATCGTTGAAGAGATGATGGAAGTGGTATGACAGTAGAAGTTAAAGAAAAAGAAAGAAAACATCATGCAACCGGAAAAACTGTTTCTGCCTTCGGCAACCTGCTCCAGGTGCGCTATGAAGGCAACATTCGCCAGGGCGAAGTGGCTATGGTGGTGCTTGAAGGAAGCGAACTTAAAGCTGAAGTTATTGAAATTGCAGGTGACATAGCAAAAATTCAGGTATTTGAAGATACGCGAAATGTAAAGCTTGAAACGCCAGTACACTTTACAGGCGAGCTTTTAGAAGCAGAGCTTGGCCCCGGCTTACTAAGCCGCATCTTCGACGGTCTCCAAAACCCCCTTGAAGAAGTTGCTGAATTCGCAGGCTACTTCCTTCCCCGTGGCGTCTACATGGCACCTCTTGATAAAAAAAGGCATTGGGACTACGAACCAAAAGCCAAAGTTGGCGACATCGTCCAACGCGGTGACACCCTTGGAACAACGCTTGAAAACCGCTTCCACCACCAGGTGATGGTGCCCTTTTCAATGTTTGGCAAGTATGAAATTACCTGGGTAATACAGGCTGGCTCTTATCCAATTGAACAGGTTATCGCCAAGGTAAAAGATGAAAATGGTGTCGAACACAATATAAGCATGCTCCAAAAGTGGCCCATAAAGGTTCCCCTTATTCAGGGCGAGCGCGTAAAGCCTATGAAGATGATGGATACAGGACTTCGCATTATTGATACGCAGCTTTCACAAATGAAAGGCGGAACATTCTGTACTCCTGGCCCCTTTGGCGCAGGAAAAACAGTTCTGCAGCACCACCTTTCAAAGTACTCATCAGTTGATATTGTTGTGGTTGTAGCCTGCGGCGAACGTGCAGGTGAAGTTGTGGAAGTTCTTCGCGAGTTTCCCCACCTTATCGACCCCCATACAGGCGAGACGCTGATGAAGCGGACTGTTATCATCTGTAATACATCGTCCATGCCGGTTGCAGCTCGAGAATCATCCGTATACATGGGCGCTACTATTGCAGAGTACTACCGACAGATGGGCCTTGATGTTCTTTTACTTGCAGATTCTACGTCGCGCTGGGCACAAGCTATGCGCGAGATGTCGGGCCGCCTTGAAGAAATTCCTGGAGAAGAGGCATTTCCTGCCTATCTTGCGTCACGAATTGCTGCCTTTTATGAGCGAGCAGGCGTACTTGCGCTAAAGACTGGCAAGTATGGCTCTTTGACGATATGTGGCGCTGTATCTCCTGCTGGTGGTAACTTTGAAGAGCCTGTAACTCAAGCAACACTTTCTGTTGTAGGGTCCTTTGTTGGTCTTTCTCGCGAAAGGTCAGATTCACGCCGCTATCCAGCTGTTGACCCATTAATCTCCTGGTCAAAGTATCTTGACCCTGTAGGAAAAATTCTTTCCAAGGATATGCCTGAATGGGCATCTACCGTAAAGCAGGCAGCAATTTTCCTACGCGATGGCGATGAAATTAGAAAGCGTATGGAAGTGGTTGGCGAAGAGGGAACATCAAGTAAAGACATGATCGCTTTCTTAAAATCAGAACTATACGATTTTAGCTACCTCCAGCAAAATGCTTTTGATAAAGAAGATGCCTACTGCCCAATAAGCAGGCAGATTGCTCTGCTAGAGCTCATTCGCAAGATCTTTAATACCGACTTTGAGTTCGCAACTCACGACGAAGCGCGCTCTTATTTCTTGATTTTACAAAACAAAATCAAGAACATGAACTTTACAGCCTTTGAATCGCCTCGCTACCTCGAGATACAGGCTGAAATCAACGACATGCTTAAACCTCATATCCAGAAGGTGCTATGAGAACGATTTACGAAAAAATCACAGACATGCGCGGCAACCTAATTTCTGTTATTGCCGATAATGTCGGCCTTGGCGAACTTGCCCGTATTGATATGAAAGATGGGCGCTCAGCCTATGCTTCAGTATTGCGCATTGAAGGCCACAAGGTAACTCTGCAGGTATTTCAAAGTACGCGCGGCATTTCAACAGGTGACAAGGTAACCTTCTTGCGCCACCAGATGCAAGTTACCTTCGCTGACAGCCTACTGGGAAGACGCTTTAACGGTTCAGGTGTACCTATCGACAAAGGACCTGACATTGTAGGTGACCCTATTGCAATTGGCGGCCCCTCCTTTAACCCAGTTAAGCGCATTATTCCTCGCAACATGGTGCGTACCAACATTCCGATGATCGACATGTTTAACTGCCTTGTGATGTCGCAGAAAATTCCTATCTTTTCTGTAGCTGGAGAGCCCTACAATGCTCTTCTTATGCGCATTGCTAACCAGACAGATGCTGACGTTGTTATTATTGGCGGTAGGGGCCTTACTTTCGCTGAATACCAAGCCTTTATCGATAATGCTGAGCGCGCTGGATCCATGAATAAAACAGTGATGTTTGTTCACCGTGCTACAGACCCTGCTGTGGAATGCGTCCTCGTACCTGATATGGCCCTTGCATGCGCTGAGCGCTTTGCAGTACAGGACCTAAACGTACTTGTACTCCTCACTGACATGACGGCCTTTGCTGATGCTATTAAGGAAATTGCCATCACTATGGACCAGGTGCCCTCAAATAGAGGCTATCCTGGATCGCTCTATTCAGACTTAGCATCGCGCTATGAAAAGGCTGTTTCTATGGAGTCTAGCGGCTCGATAACAATAGTAAGCGTAACCACAATGCCTGGTGATGATGTCACGCACCCGATACCAGATAACACTGGCTACATCACTGAAGGTCAGTTTTACCTCCATGGCGGTCGCATAGACCCCTTTGGATCGCTTTCACGCTTAAAGCAGCTTGTCATTGGCAAAGTAACGCGCGAAGATCATGGCGATCTTGCAAACTGTATGATTCGCCTTTACGCAGAATCTAAAAAGGCAAAAGAGAGACGCTCTATGGGCTTTCGCCTTTCAAAGTGGGATGAGCAGCTACTTCACTATTCACACCTCTTTGAGAAAAGGATGATGAACCTCGAAGTAAACCTGCCCCTTGAAGAGCAACTTGATATGGGCTGGACAATACTCGCTGAATGCTTTAAACCCGATCAGGTTGGCATTAAGCAGAGCTTAATTGATAAATACTGGAATACACGCGTCGAAGCAAAAATTGCAGGAGTTATAGAGTAGGCCCCCTATGGCAGAACTCAAGATGACAAAAAATGAGCTTCGCGCTCAGCAAAATAAGCTAAATCAGCTTTTTAAGTACCTGCCCACTTTGCAGCTTAAAAAAGCTCTACTTCAGGCTGAAGTTGCTGAAGGCCGCCAAGAGCGCTATGCCCTAGAGGATGAGGTAGAGATGCAAAAGCGAGCGGTTGAAGAGTATGCTTCGCTTTTTACAGAGCCTCTTCCTTGCGATGTCAGCCAATTTGCGAAAATACAAAAGCTTACAAAGCACTATGAAAATATCGCTGGAGCTGAAGTGCCTTTTTTTGAGAGTGTGACCTTTAATCCTATAACCTATGACCTCTTTGAAACCCCAGTGTGGCTAGAAGGGGCAATAAGCGGCCTTCGCAAGGTATCTGAAGCTAAGGCCCGGCTTATGATCGTGACCGAAAAGCTGACTATTTTGGAAAAGGAACTTCGAGAAGTGACAATCCGCGTGAACCTTTTTGAAAAAATTCTTATTCCTAGGGCTGAAAAAAACATCAAGAAAATTAAGGTTTTTCTTGGCGATCAACAGCTTGCTGCTGTATCACAAGCAAAAGTAGCCAAAACGAAAATCATCGAGAATAAAAGTGAGGTAGGACATGCGCTATGATGTTCGCAAGTTCCTCTTCATGGGAGCAAGTTGTGACAAGCTTAGCTTTTTTAAAGCTGCCCAAAATGCTGGCATTATTGAGTTTATTGACCCTAAAGGGCAAAAAAAGCATGAGCTGCCACAAGACATCGACAACATGCTTCATGCCATTAAGTTTCTTAGAAACTATGCCCATCAGCCGCAAGAGCATGTAAATGACCTTGATAAAGCTGAACCCATCACAAACCGCATACTCGAGCTAAAAAGGGATCTTGAATCTTCAGAGCAAAAGCGCTATGAAATTGGCCAAGAGCTAGAGCGCATACTCCCCTTTGGAGAGTTTTCACTAGAAACCCTACATTCTCTTGAAGGTGAGATTAACCGCAAAATTCGCTTTTTTGCTGCGAAGTCAAATAAGCACCTTGATCAGATAGAACCAGCCCTCATAAAGCTCCATGAAAAAGATGGCGTAGACTATTTTGTGGCCTTTCACAATGAGCCTATT
>JAYRNE010000119.1:0-5922 GCA_041912355.1 Chlamydiales bacterium | reverse complement strand
CTTTTTGATTTCGCCTAAAATCTTTGAAACTGGCACCTACCAGTACCACGACGACAACTTCGGCGTGCGGATTGTAGACAAAAACCATGGACTTTATGATCAATGGGAAGATGCCTACGAAAAGCGCCAAAACATCTTTGACTTTCTGCAGGGCGAAAAAAGCGCCTTTAGCATCAAAAACGAAGTGATGATTAAAGACCGCATTCCTCCCCAATTCTTAACTGGCATCGTTGTACACAATGCCTCCTTAAAGGAAAACCTCATCAACTTCTTCCAGAACAAAGAAATAACCTTTACAAAGCCCCTCGACGAATTCATCGTAGTAAACGACCAGCCCGTAACACGTGAGCAGTTTCTGATCTAAGTTGACATTTTTGGCTACTTACGAGTATGAGAAATAAAAAAGGGACTTTTCTTATGTACAGACTTATACTTGCATGTGCCATTTTGCTAACTACTACAGCCCATGCCTCTAGCGTACAAGGCAGCATCACGTGTGAAAAAAAGATAAACCCCACTATTTCACAATTTCCCTTTTCAATAGTGCCAAGAGTTATTAGTGTAAGCGGCAACCTAAAGGCTATTACCCTCGCCGCCGTACTTTCATCTACTCTAGGCGCCCCCGGTGCAGAGCTTGTTGCCACCTACAAGCATGGCAAAACAAAGTATTCAGTTTCGTCAGCCCTAAAAGCATTTCTAAAACAGCAAGGCATACCACTCTCATCACTAAAGCCCCTTAAGAGCCACTTAAAGCAAGAAATTGCTACTGCCAAAAAAAAACCAGACACCTATGTCTCCACGCTAGACGCCTATTTACGCCTAGGCCTAGCTGAAGCCTACACCGTCAAAATCGTGCAATAGTTACAGCACCTCATAGACCTGCCCAGTTTGACGACCCTCTACGCTTTTGCTGAAGGCAAGGGCTACTTTGGCTGCGGGCACAGGATTAAAGCCGCGGAAGTAGGCACCATAGGCCTCTTGTGATTCTTCTAAAATTGTGGGAGATATAGCGTTAATGCGGATGCTGCGCGGAAGCTCTATGGCAGCAGCACGCGTAAAACCCTCTATAGCGGCATTTACCATAGATGCTGAAGAGCCTGCCTTAATAGGATCACGGCTTAAAATGCCTGCTGTTAGAGTAAATGAACCCTCGCTGCGAATATAGGGCAGCCCCAGGAGCACGAGATTTACCTGACCCATGAGTTTTGATTTAAGGCCCACTTGATAAAACGCTTCACTCATTTTGGAAAGCTCTTCAAAATGGACCTCTCCTGCACATGAAATCACGGCATCAAAGTCTTTTACCTTCTTATACATATCGCGTATAGAAGCTTCTGAAGTGATATCACAAAGTACATCGCCAGAAGTTCTGCCGGCAATAATAAGTTCGTGACGCGGAGAAAGCTCTTTTACTACAGCATTGCCAATAGTGCCCTTTCCACCAATAACGATAATTCTCATATACGCGCCCCTCTTTCTCTTCTATCAAGCTCTTAGCCTATGATCGCAAAAGAGCCCTTGTTTTGCAACGTAATAGCAAAACACTAAAAATTACACTTGAGGCAATCTCCGTCTTTCGGCTGCAAGGCGGGCATCACTACTAGCTAATGGCACTACAGCTACTGGTGGCATAACTGGCTGAGGAGGTTGAGGCTGAGCGTTGGCATTACGAAGCCTTATCATCTGGGCTTGAATTGCAGGATCATGCCTTTTTTCGTGAAGCTCATAAGAGGATTTGGCAAGAGTGCCAATGGTTGTAGCTAAGTTAACAGCTGCACTAAAAAGGGCTATTGACCCAAAGAGAGGAACAACGCAAGCTGCAACTACATAGGCTGTAGCTAAAGCTACAGAAAGTGAAGAATCCACTACTTTTTTAATTTCATCTTTAATTGGATGAAACTGCGAAGTGGGCTTAATGATGCGATCGGCAACCTTATTTACTAAATAGGCCTTGCCAATACTGAGTAGAGAAACACCTGCTGCAACGCCTACTCCAATTCCACCAGACACAAAGCCACGAAGGCCACGACCAATCGAACTCATAAAAGTACTTACTAACAAAGGAATTGTAGCAGCAGCCACTCTTTGGGCAATCATGCGCCCCTGCTCGCGTGAAGTTTTATTTCCCATCCAAATAGTAACATCTGGCTCTGGTATAAAAGCATTAATTATGTCACGACCGACATCTCCTACTCCACCTAAGACTTCTGCTCCCATAATTTCCTCATTTTAAAATAATCACGAATAATAATATTAAATTTGATAATTTATGTCAAGAAAGCTGTGGAAATTAATAATATTTCCTAAAATAGGGAGAGATGCTAATAGAAAAAGAAAAGAAGGAAAGAATCCCATGAAAGCCCTACGATTTCACGAGACAGGGAGTCTAGCGAACCTGAAAATAGAAGAAGTGGCAATGCCGGAGCCTAAAGATGGCGAGGTACTTGTTAAGATAAAGGCTGCCAGTATTAACCCTGCTGATATAAAGAATGTACTTGGGCTGATGAAAGGCAGAACTACACTCCCCCGAATTCCTGGGCGTGATTTTGCAGGAATTGTTGTGAAGGGAGGGAATCTAGAGGGTAAGGCCGTCTTTGGCTCATGCCCTGTGGGACTTTCTTCAGATGGCGTACAGGCAGAGTATGCCCTACTTCCTGCTGACGGACTACTTGTAAAACCCGAAACCCTCTCTTTTGAAGCATGTGCCGCAATTGGCATTCCATACATGACTGCGTGGGCCGCCCTTATAGAGGCAGCACGCATTGCCCCCAATGAACATGTACTTATCACCGGAGTAAATGGCGCTGTTGGCAGCATTGCAGCACAACTTGCAAAACATAAAGGGGCAAAAGTTATAGGAGTTATTCGCAAAGGCTCTGAAAAGAAAAGCCCCTCCCCTATTGATGTCTGGATAGATCTTGAAACAGAGGACCTTGCAAAGGCATGCATGGAAGCAACAAACCAAAAAGGGGTGGAAGTCACCTTCGACACTGTGGGGGGAGCGCTTTTTCGCGATTGTATACACTGCCTGAGCGATCATGGCCGGCACATCGTTATCGCCTCTCAAGAGCCCACTGTTAGCTTTGATATTGTAGACTTTTACCGCCGCCAAGCAACAATCAGAGGCGTTGACACCCTAAAATTCACCGCCAAAGAGTCAGCTGACATTCTGAGTAAGCTCCTCCCGCTCATAGCAACGAATGCTCTTGCAACTCCTATCCCCAAAACGATTTCCCTTGCAGAAGCTCCAAGCGCCTACCAGCAGCTCCAGGATGGAACGTTAAAAGGAAAAGTAGTTATTTTAATGGAATAGCTCATTACGGATAAAATTTAGAGCCTTTTGCAAAAGGCTCTAAATACTATGAATAAGAAAAAACCTTACGTTGACCTCAGTGGGACTAGAGCCCCTTCAGTGCCTCAAAAAACATCCTATTTATTTGAAATAATTTATTTACTTTTGCTATATACAGGTTATGTACTGGATGATTATTTCAGGAGCTCTTGGCGCCCTTTCAAATCTTTGCATGCGTAAAAGCATGGAAACACAAGGCTCGGTCTTTGCCTTTTTTTTCTACCAGCTGCTCCTTACCTTTATTGTAGTCACCTTCTTACACCCTATTTCTACAAGCGCGTACTCTCTAAACTGGTTTACAGTGCTCAGTAGCCTTCTTGCAGGCATCGCCCTAGGAAGCCTTAAGTACATGATTGGCTGCGCCATTAAAAAGGGGCCGACAAACCTTACCTTTGCCTCAGTAAATTCGGCATCAGTGGCGCCTGCCTGCATTATCGCCCTACTATTTGGAACAAGCCTTAACTACTCCTATACACTATTTCATGCAGCAGGGTCAGTACTTGTTGTCGCAGGGCTTTTTTGGGCAATCTACAACCAAACTTTTGCCTCACAAAAAACCCTTTGGGTACTCTTTGCAATTGGAGCATTCATCGTGCAGACACTCTTTTTACTTGCACTAGAGATGCACGCACTTGTAGTTAATAACTGCCACCTCTGGGATATAAGTCGCGAGGAGCTCTATTCTGAATGGTATCTGCCCTTCATCTTTTTGACGGCATGCCTTATGCATGTTGCCATCTACTTCTACAAAGAAAAAAGAACCCCCACTTCCCCAGAAACACTCTGGGGCATATTAGGAGGCCTTTTAAATGGCTCATGCGCCTTCTTCTTCATGCACGCCATAAATACAGCCTCGGAACTAGAGCGCGCCTTCATCTTTCCCACATTCTCCATAAGCCTTATTATTGCCTGCAACCTCTGGGCTCAAGTTCTCTATAAAGAAAAAATCCACTGGCCGGCCAGCAGCCTCTGCCTGCTTGGTGTTTTAGTAGGTTCGTAAGTAGATTGGTTACAGTCTATTCAAAATGTCGCTCTTTACGTATACTTGCAGGTATGTTCGAAACACTGCATACATGGGAATTGGGGCTGCTTGAAAAGCTGCAGCAGATTAGATCGCAAGAGCTTGACTCCTTTTTTATCAGCTGCAACTTTTTTGATTCGAGTACCTTTTACTTACTTATCCTAATAGCTGTCTGGGGCTTTTTTGGAAGACGATGGGGTGCACGAGTTGTCTATCTTGTTCTCCTATCAGGCCTTATCAACATCTACGCAAAAGCGCTTTTTAATGAGCCAAGACCGCTTGCACTTATGCCCGCCCTTGGATTAATACACACCACAAGCTATGGCTTTCCAAGTGGTGCTGCACAAACACATTGCATCCTTGCAGGCTTAAGTCTACTTGCGTGGCCACGACTTATTCCAGCGATCTTCTTTTCAGGCTTTTTTCTTCTTGTCAGCTTTTCACGCATCTACTTAGGCGCACACTTTATCAGCGACGTCATTGGTGGCTGGATTATTGGTGGCATTATTTTATATAGCTACTACCGCTTTCATGGCACTTTTGAGCGTTGGCTAGAAAGCCTTTCAGCGAAGGAAGCGCTTGTTGCAAGCTGCCTTATTCCCCTGGCAATACTTGCAGCCGATTTCACCTCCAAAACAAGTATCTTTATAAGCCTCCTCTTAGGTGTAAATATAGGTCTTTGGCTTAGCGCATATGTATCACAAAAAAAGCTACAGCCACTTTCTAGCTACACCAAGAAGGTCCTCTATACTATTTTAGCCTGCCTTATGGCTTTTACCATCCTCCCCCTACTTCTAACAGCAATAAAATCACTTGGAACTGCCTCTTCCCTCTCAAACCTTCCTTGGGTCCTTCTTGGCCTATCGCTCACTTGGGGGATAGAGCGCCTACTTTCATTAAACCTAAAAAATCGTTCTAAAGTATCTATAAAATGAAGGTATTGCTTAGACTACAACCCTAGAGTAAGTAATAATTTTGAAAAAGCCGGATTCACCCCGTCCCATGTGCAATTTCAGGAGTTTGAAGCTCATGAAAAAGAGCAGAAAGCTCTTGCATTTCGCTTTTATATTGGGAAACAAAGCTTAGGTCGGATGCTAAAAACCACTCTAGCAGCTCTTGGTGAGATTTCACCTGAATTTCTGCAATCTCTGCAGGTGTTGCAGCGAGTGTGATCATTCCCTTTAAACAGTCTATAATTCTTGATTGGGCGGCAATTTTGTCATTGAGCTCGGCAAGCTCTGGCCTTCCTATAGCAAAATAAGAAGCTGTATACCCTGCCTGTTCTTCTTTTAGCTGCTTAAGTCTCTGAAGACGAACTTTTATTTCAGCTACAGAATCTGGTAGATAATTTGCATATTCAAAAAATTTACCAAAAACATTACGGCAGAGTTCTACATGGGCGTTAATTGTCTGCTGAGGATTTCGTTTAAGAAGCTGAAGTGTAGCCCAGCCAAAGTACTTTTCTCGCTCTGCTGCTGGAAGTTTTGCCTGGATATGGCTATAGGCCTTTTGCATGGTATGCAGCTGAAAGAGCAAAAAAAGGCCGCTT
>JAYRNE010000118.1:0-6514 GCA_041912355.1 Chlamydiales bacterium | reverse complement strand
ATCACGTACATAATTTTAGGCTTTAAATGTACTTTCCAATAAAGTGCGTGCATGAATTTAAAAGCGGTGCATTACTGCCCCGCACTCCAAATGCCTTCGGCTATCCCTTATGCAACTATTTTTTGCGGTTTGGCGGCTTCGCCGTAGTAGCCATCTTTATAACGCTTGGCCATTTCTTCGAGCGTAATAATAGGTACTTTAGGGGCGTAGCCTGCTTGGCCAAATTCACGCATGCGAGCTTCGCATACTTCTTGCATGGCAGCACGTGCTGGCTTTAGGTAGTCGCGAGGGTCAAAGTCTCCAGGGTTTTCTGAGAAGTACTTGCGGATAGCGCCAGTCATAGCAAGGCGGCTATCAGTATCGACGTTTACCTTGCGAACCCCTGCCTTTATACCCTTTTGGATAGCTTGTACAGGCACTCCATACGTTTCACGGATTTTACCACCATGTTTGTTGATGACTTCTAAAAGCTCTTGAGGAACTGAGCTTGAACCGTGCATGACGATGTGGGTGTTTGGTATTTTAGAGTGTATTTCTAAGATGCGGTCTATTACAAGAACATCGCCTGTTGGCTTTTTGGTAAATTTATAAGCGCCATGCGATGTGCCAATAGCAACTGCCAGGGCATCAACACCTGTGCGATTGACAAAGTCTACAGCCTGGTCAGGGTCCGTTAAAAGCTGCTCAAGTGTGAGCTTGCCAGAAGCTCCATGGCCATCTTCAGCTTCGCCAGCTCCCATATGCTCTAAAGAGCCGAGAACTCCGAGTTCTCCCTCAACAGATACGCCCAAGGAGTGTGCAATGTCAACAACATAACGGGTGACAGCGACATTATATTCATAGCTAGAAGGCGTTTTGCCATCATCCTGGAGCGAACCATCCATCATAACGCTTGTAAAGCCCTGACGTATTGCGCTGATGCATGTTTCGGGGCTATTGCCATGGTCTTGGTGCATCACTATTGGTATTTCAGGATAAAGCTCAGCAGCAGCTAGCATAAGGTGGCGTAAGAATGCGTCGTTTGTATACTTTCTAGCACCGCGGCTTGCCTGAATGATAACAGGGCTTTTTGTTGCACGTGCAGCTTCCATCACTGCCTGAATCTGTTCCATGTTGTTGACATTCAAGGCCACACAGCCAAAGTTATTCTCCGCAGCGAAGTCTAGCAGTGTACGTAAAGCGATAAAGGGCATAAATTCTCCTAAGCAGTTAATGGCTAATACTTATAGCGTATTTGCCAATAATGCAAGCTAAAAAAAGGACATAACGGACCAAAAGGACACGCTTTGCACCGCGACGTTTGTCATTTTGGTCCTTTCAGGTTGGCAATAAAAGATTTTTTTGTATAATGCGGTTATGACCAACGAACAGCACGAATACACTAACCGGCTGATTCATGAAAAATCGCCGTACCTCTTACAGCATGCGCATAACCCTGTTGACTGGTACCCGTGGGGTCCTGAGGCGTTTGAAGCTGCAAGACTGGCTGAAAAGCCAATCTTTTTATCTATTGGCTACGCCACATGCCACTGGTGCCATGTTATGGAACAGGAGTCATTCGAAGACCCAGAAGTAGCAAAGGCCCTTAATGATGCCTTTATTAACATAAAAATCGACCGCGAAGAGCTTCCTGACATCGACAGCCTCTATATGGAATTTGCCCAGACGATGATTGTAGGCTCTGCAGGCTGGCCACTAAATGTTATTCTCACACCAGATCTAAAGCCCTTTTTTGCTGCAACCTATCTTCCCCGAGAAAGCTCTCGAGGCCTTGTTGGCATATTAGAACTTGTCGATAAGATACAAGAGCTATGGAAAGGTGATGAACAGGAGCGAGTTCTTGCCCAAGCTGAAAAAATCGTAGACATCCTTAAATCTCACGTGCACCTACAAGGAAGTGAAGTTCCAACAAACGAAGCTCTTAGCATTACAGCAGACATTCTCTATAGAATTGCAGACCCAATATGGGGTGGCATGCTCGGTGCACCGAAATTTCCCCTTGGCTATCAGGCAAACTACCTCTTGCGCTTTTTCCAGCGCTCACAAGATTCTCGAGCCCTCTTCCTCGTTGAAAAGACTCTTGAGATGATGCATAGAGGCGGCATTAACGACCACCTTGGCGGCGGCTTTCACCGCTATAGCGTAGATGAACACTGGCATATTCCACACTTTGAAAAGATGCTCTATGATAATGCACTCTTAGCCTATGGCTATCTAGAAGCCTGGAAAGTAACACATAGGCCCATCTATAAGCAGGGATGCGAAGAAATTTTAACGTACGTAATCCGAGAAATGCGCCATCCTGAGGGGGGCTTTTATTCTGCTCAAGATGCAGACACTGCCGGTATAGAAGGGCTCTACTACACATGGACACGCGATGAGGTTATAGCCATTTTAGGCGAAGCTGAAGGCACTCTATTTTGTGATTTTTATGGCGTATACGAACATGGCATCATAGAAGGGCGCTCAGTAATTCATATGATAACCACTCTTGATGAATTCGCCTCAAATCGCGCTCTTGAGCCAACTGAAGTTGCAAAAAGCTTAGAAGAGTCTAAGAAGAAGCTCTTTAAAGAGCGAGAAAATCGCATAAAGCCCATGCGCGATGACAAGATCATCACCTCCTGGAATGGCCTTATGATTCACGCCTTCTCGGAGGCAGGCTTTTTCCTTGATAAGCCTGAATATATGAAAATAGCAGTAGAGGCAGCAGAGTTTATTCTGAAAAACCTCTACAAAGAGAAAAAGCTTTTACGCCGCTACTGCGAAGGCGATGCCCGCTATAATGCAAGCCTTTGTGACTATGCCTTTTTTATTCGCGCCCTCCTTTCACTCTTTGAGCGAGGCCAGGGATCAAAGTGGCTACATACTGCACGAGAGCTAACAGACCAAGTAGAAACACTCTTTAAAGCGGAAAAAGGGGCCTTCTACCAGGCTCCAAATAGCAACGAACACCTGATCATCCGCAAAACGCAGTTTTCTGATGGAGCAGAACCATCCGGCAATGCGATACATGAAGAAAATTTACTACGTCTTTACCAGATTACAAACGACAAGCGCTATCTTGAACAGGCTGAAGACATCTTTAAAGCTGTAAAGCGCTTTATCGATAGCTACCCCTTAGGCTACTGCTACCATCTCATCTCTTTAGAGCGATATTATGATGCCAAAAAGCTGACTTGTGTAATTTCCCTAAACTCTCAAAACGAATGGAAAGAGGAAATTGTAGCCGCCCTTCGGAAAATACACTCGCCCCATCATGCCATAGTTTTTTGTACCGCTGAAGATAGCGGCCCTCAAGTAAAGCCTTCTGTAGATGACACAACGACAGTATGCCTCTGCGCCGATGGAGCCTGCCAAAAGCCCCTCTTCACCAAAGAGACTATCCTGAAGGCCCTTGAGGCTTTATAGGCTTCGCAAAGCGATTTGGAGTGCGGGGCAGTTATGCACCGCTTTGGATTTAGCCAAATACGTCTGCAGCAACACACCCCCGAGCAGGGTTCTGCTTTGAGGTTATTCAGGCAAAGGACTTCGGCATAAATTAAAAGCGGTGCATTACTGCCCCGCACTCCAGAGAGCTTCGCTCAACGCGAATATCGGCCCATCAAATGCGCCTCTGCCAAAACATGCCCCTTCATTGCAGCTTCAACGTCTTTTTTAGTGGCAGTGGAAGTGAGGTTTAGGGTGGTGCTAATGGCATAGACCTTAAAGAAATAGCGGTGAGAGGAGCCTTGGGGAGGGCAGGGGCCGTTGTAGCCAACTTTGTCCCAGCTGTTTCTTCCTTGAATAGCACCGTTAGGCAGCTTTTCGCGATTAAAAAGACCTTCTGGAAGTTCCTTTGTATCAACCGGCAAGTTAAAAAGGACCCAATGGTCCCATACGCCAACTGGTGCATCAGGGTCATCACAAAAAAGAACAAGGCTCTTGGCGCCATCTGGGACGCCAGATATCATAAGGGGAGGGGAGCGATCAGAGCCATCACAGGTATAGCGTACTGGTATTGTGTCACCCTCACCAAAGCTTGGGCTTTCAATTTCAAGAGCCATAAGTGATCCTCCATAGCAGCATAGTGCTAGTAATAAACGCTTCATAGCGTGCTCCTGGCGATTATTGCCATAAAGAGCGGAAATTCTTTTCGTGCTCTATTTTCCGAGCGGGCAGCCTTGCCTTCACTCACTTTATCAGAACACCACTCTTGTAGTCCTTCTACCACAAACCCCGCATTTTGTAAAAAGCCAAAATAGCTAGACAACGGGTGGTGAAAAGAGACGGTTTTTTCAGAACTTTGCATTCCTGGATGGGCAATAATGGGGATTTCATGATTTGTCATGTAGCTATCTATTCGACGATACTGCAGCTTTTTTGCCTCTTCATAACCCCAGGAGGACTGTCTGGGTATACGAAAACAGGGGTGATTAAGCACAATAATAAGCTTGCCATTTGGCAACATGTGCTTTTTCACATTTTTAAGGGCGGCTTCTGGCTCTTGTATATTCTGCAGCGCCAGTATTATCGTTGCATGGCTAAATTGGCGGCCAGGAGCTAGAGGAAAAGGCTTTGTAACATCTGCATAAATAAAGGTTTTGCCCTTGTGGCGCGTTTTTGCTTTATTGAGCAGCGACTTTGCCGCATCAAGCCCCACATAGTCTATATCTTTGGGAATGCGCCCAGCAAGTACCCCTTGTCCGCAAGCGACATCAAGAAGCGACGAGCCCTTTTGCAAATCTAAAAGCTTTAACACGTTAGGTAATATAATATTCTGATGGTAGTAGCTTCCAAGCTCGCCAACAACTTGATCGTACCACTGACCAACTTTTTGCCAGGATGTATCTTTAGTATTCATGCGGAATACTATACCTGAAAGTGCCTCTATTCGTATATAAAAATTATTTGCAAAATAATTATTTAAATTGTATCTAGAAGAAAAGAGGAGAAATACCATGAGCGTACGCGGCCTACCACCAAGCACCCCAGAACCACAAGAGGGTGAATCAAAGCCTGTAGAAAAGAAAAAGCAGGGCGAAGGGTTCATTGCGGGCATTAAACACAAGATTACAGTTCTAAAAAAAGGTTCTGGCAAGCTTGCCGAAAAAATTAAAGCAACACTGGGACAGAAAGATGAGGTCTCTCAACCAGTCTTAAACACCCAAAAAACAAAAGGCCCTCTCGGAGTACCCTTAAAAGAATTTCAAAAACGTCAGCAGGAAGCCTCAATGCCAGAAAACTGGCAAGAAGTAAAAGTGGAAAACGACGAGGAAAATGAAGTACCAGCGCCTCCAAACCTCGGAACACAAAAGCCCTCTAGCCCCCCACCTAGACCTGCCGATTCCACTAAACCACCACAACCACGATTTGGCGAGCCATTGCCTCCTGGGCCTGGCAAGAAAGAGTAACAGCTAAAAGGGACGAGGGACCAAAAGGACCAAAGGGACAAGCTTCGCCCCACTATGCTTCGCCCAAATTGCAAGAACTTTGCAGCTCAGGCGAAGCTTAGTGGGGCAAAGCTTGTCCTTTTGGTCCCTTTGGTCCTTTTCGTCCTTTTTGTCCTTTTCGTCCTTTTTTGTTGCCACAAAACCCCACTCTTGTTGTAAAACGAGGTTTACTATACAATTATGTGACTATGGGCGAAGAGACACCGATTGCAAAGACGCTAAAAGAAATACTGCATACGCAGTCTTTTGACCAGCTAGGCGATTTTACTGACAGTACCGTTTGGGGCACTCTCACACACGATGAGCGAGAACTTTTAGCAAGGCTCTTTCTGATGGCTGGAGAGAGTGAGCTTAAAAGAGGTAACTCCGATGCCAATATTCAAAATACTAAGAAATATTTTAATTTAGCGACAAACCTAGCACCTCACGATGCCCAAATCTGGTTTAGGCGCGGAATTGCCTTTGCCTTTCAGCAAGCTTTACCACTACTTGAAGAAAGTTCTTTATGTCTTGAAAAGGCAAGCGAAATTGCGAGCGATCAGTTTGAAATCTGGTATGCCTGGGCAGATGTACTTGTAAGGCGCGGTATAGCAGCAAGTGACCCAAATCTCCTTTTTGTAGCCGAAGAAAAGTATAAAACAGCCGAAAAGCACCTTAAAGTCCCTGAAAAGTACATGGACTTTTACTGGCACTTTGGCATTTGCTACTTTATGCAAGGACGCCATTCTGGTGAAGCTGTAGACACCCATAACGCCATCGGCTGCTACAGAAAGGCCAAATCCTTAGGCCTTACTCGAAGCGATTTCTACAACGATTTTGCCAATGCGTTAATAGAACTTTCTATACTCATTAACAACCAAGAGTATATGTTTGAGGCAATAGAGCTTTACCTCTATTCACTTGATAACGCTCAAGAAAACGCCGCTCATCCACGCGATACCGCTGTTCGCTACTGCAACCTTGGCGCATGCTACCAATACCTTTTTGAGCTGCACCACGAAGGGGCATTTTTTAATCAGGCTCAAGAGTGCTTTATGCATGCCACGGAGCTACAGCCTGAATTTACGAACCCATGGGCCTTT
>JAYRNE010000117.1:0-4116 GCA_041912355.1 Chlamydiales bacterium | reverse complement strand
TCCTTCCCCTCCGCGCATATAGACATCGCCAAAAAAGCAAGAGAGTATGCCATGCTGCACTTCACAGATTTTGACGCCATGCTCTTCACTATACTTAAGATCCGCTATCATGTACGTAATGCCAGCTGGGTATTTTTCTGAGCTTTCGAGTGCTATGTGAGCGAGGAGTGCAAAAAGTAAAATCCTAAACATACTTTATCCCTATTTTTGCGAAAGTCTACTCTATTGGGACAATTTTCTCTAGAAGCAGTTTATGCCGCTTAATTAAAGAAAGTGCTTGATAAATATTTCAAAATATGGGTACTATATAAATGGGTAGGGTAAGGTACCTTGCCCAACTTGTCAACTTGACCCTTCAACTTGGGGGCCATATGCTAAAACATAGCAGGCTGTTTTGCAAGATCGTCATGGTTGTTGCAATAATCGGCGCTCTTAACTGGGGACTCGTCGGTGTTGCAAACTTTAATCTTGTCGATTACCTGTTTGGTGTCGGATCTATTCTTACAAGAAGTATCTATACTTTAGTAGGACTATCCGGAATCGCTCTCTTGGTAGGCTTCTTTAAGTCGCATGAGTGCAAAGACGAATAAAGATTAATTTACGGGCCGGATGCTTCTAAACATCCGGCCTTTTTATCTCCTTTACAACCAACTAAAAGAACATTATACTTTGTCCCTTAAATATTTAAGGAGCAACTTAATGAAAATTGCTTATTTAGGAGCAGGGGCATGGGGGTTTTGTCTGGCAAGGCTTTTGTCGGAAAAGGGCCATCAGGTAACTTCTTGGTCAATCGAAGAGAAGCTTGTTGAAACACTTAATACAACTCATGTACACCCCCATCTTAAAGGGCGGCCAATAAGTGCTCTTGTGCGCTTTACAACAGATCTTGAAGAGGCACTTAGTGGCGCTGAAATGATCGTAGAATCAGTAACAAGCGCTGGGCTTCGCCCCGTATGCAGCCAGCTTAAAGCGCTCGGACTATCACCTAATATCCCCTTTTGTTTAACGTCAAAGGGTATTGAGCAAAATAGCGGCCTTATCTTGTCCGATGTTGTACTCGATGTACTGGGAAAAGAGTTTCAAAATAGTGTCTGTTCCTTTTCTGGCCCAAGCTTTGCTGATGAAGTAAGCCAAAACCTTCCAACATCTGTTGTTGCAGGTGCCTACACCCAAAGCGTTGCCCAGGTAGTAGCTGATGCCTTTACCACCAATTTTCTACGCGTTTACCCCAATAGCGACATCAGGGGTGTTGCCATGGGAGGCGCCCTCAAAAACGTTATCGCCATTGCCTGCGGCATCTCTGATGGCTTAAACCTTGGAAATGGCGCACGGGCAAGTCTTATGACACGGGGCCTTCATGAAATTGTAAAGCTTGCCAAGCACTATGGAGCGAAACACGAAACCCTATACGGCCTTTCTGGTATGGGCGACCTCTTTCTTACCTGCTCATCATCTACAAGCCGAAACTACAGCTTTGGTAAACTCCTAAGTCAGGGTCGCTCGGTAAACGACGCTAAAAAATCTATCGAAATGGTAGTAGAGGGCGCCTATACGGCAGTATCTGCTGTACAGCTTAGCAAAAAGGCAAATATTCCCATGCCTATAAGCGAGGCTGTACTCAACATTATTGAAGGCAAAATTCAACCTAAAGAGGCTGTTCAACTTCTTATGCAGCGTCAAATAAAGGATGAGGCGTTATGAGCTTTACTGCTCCTCCACCGGTTGTTATGGAGTACATTGTCGAAAACAAGCTCCACGCAAGTATCATCCAAAAACTTGCCAAGCTAAACACCGGCTTGACAATTGAGGAACTTTCAATTCTCGTGCCCTATGTGGAAAGTATACGTCTTTCTGGACGGGCGATGCTTTCTTACTTAAGAAAAGAGGCAACACAAATGCCTCGGACAATAGAAATCGACCCTGAAAACGACCGAATATTCATCCACCTAAAAAGACATAACCTCGAAAAAGTAGGTAAGGGCGCCCATAAGGTTGTTACCTACTCTATTCTCTACTGCCCAATAAACCCCCAGCTTGTAGCTTGTGCTATTGCTGATGATGACACCACGACGCGCAATGAAATTCTGCTCCTTGAAAAATTTCGTGGCGTCGAGGGCATCATCCAGCCAATGTTCTATGCCCTGCACGTAAAAAAATCTGGCAAGCTCGTCTATGAGATTATTACCCCACTTTATAACAGGGGCTCACTTCAAACCTTTTTGAAAAACAACCCCAAACAAGTTCCACTGGAAGTAAAGCTTCAAATTGCTAGGGATATTCTAGCTGCATCTGCAAGACTGAATTCGCTAGGCTATGTAAACCGCGACAACAACAAAAATAACTTTTTTATTCACGAAGAAAATAACGTCTTTAAGGCTATTATTGGCGATATTGGTGGCTACACAGAACCCTTTGAAGTAGCCATTAAGAAAAAGCCTTTTGGCCCGAGTGGAAGAGCTGCCCCTCCTGATTTACAAAGAGCCTTTTTTGAGGATAGGCTTAATGAAGAAGACCTTCTCTCCTACCACGCATGGTCTATAGGCAGAATTTTATACTACCTCTTTTATGAACAGGACCTACCCTGGCTTACGGATGACTTTAAGCAACGCTACCCACTTTTAGCAAACCTCTATCACGATAAAGCGCACCCAGAACTTCCTCAAGAAATCGATCGCTATAACCAAGAAATTAGCTCACATACCCTTGTCCGCCTTGAAGAGCTTGCCCAAAAAGAGGCGCTTGAACCTGAAGAGCGCTTTGAAGCCATGATTCTTCAGATGCTTGCGACAAATAAAGAACAAAGAAAGACCAATGCCTATTGGCTTGAAACACTTGAAAAGGACTTTGCATGCTATTTCCCACACCAGTAGAAATTATCTGGATTGCCCCTACAAAATCAGCTCGTGAACAGCAAATAGTCGCAAAACTTACAGCCCTAAATACAGGATTAACAAAAGAGGAACTTACAAAACTTGTAGAGTTTATAGAACCCTTACGCCTCTCTAGTGAGCATAAACAGCACTTCTACCTCCGAAAAGAAGATACACACCTTGCAAGAACTATCGAATTTAACCCCAAAAAGGGAAAAATCTTTATTCACCTAAAGACCCATAACATTGCCCCGATAGGCAAGGGCTACCATAAAAGAGTGACCCACTCGATACTTTACCACCCTGTGCACCCAAAGCTCGTAGCATGTGCAGTAGTTGATGATAGCAACACGACAAGAAGAGAGCTTGCAGTGCTAGAGCGCTTCCGCGGCTCTCAAGGCATTATTGAAACCATTTATGTTTCAAAACACACAAAAAAGTCGGGTAAAAAGCTCTATGAGATCATCACACCACTTTATAACCACGGCTCCTTAAATGGCTTTCTTAAAAAGAACCCCAAGCAGCCTCTAAAAGTAAAACTAAAGATTGCAGAAGACATTCTCATAGGCTCTTGCATGCTGAACTCCAAAGGGTACGTAAACGGCGATAACAACAAGGGCAATTTCTTTATAAATAAAGAAAATGGCACATATACTACCGTTATAGGCGACCTAGGAGGGCATACAGAAGAGGCAGCAATTTCCATCAATAAAAGGCCCCTTGGTCCCTTCATGCACTCAAGCCCGCCAGATCTTATACGGGCCTACTATAAGGGCACACTTACTGCACAGGACCTTTTTTCTAACCACACCTATGCTCTTGGCCGCGTATTTTACTTTCTACTCTTTGAAAAAGAGGTTCCCTGGATAACGCGCTTTAACAAAAAATACCCCTCTCTAACAACGCTCTACAAAAATAAAACAGCCCCACAAATTGAAGAAGAGCTTGTGGGCTTTAGTGCTGAAGTGGATGCCACCTCGGGACCACGCCTTCAAGAGCTTGCGAGCAAGCAACAAATGACTCAAGAAGAGCGCTTTGAATACATGATACTCCAGATGCTCTCACAAGACCCAACGATTCGCAAAAATAATGAGTATTGGCTTGGGAAGATAAGAGAGATAGCGCGTTCTTAAAAATTATGAAAAGAACGAAAAGAGACGAAAGGGTGACAGGGCTTCTGCTCCTTAACTGCACTTGGGCATAAACCGTCGGGCACGGGCTCGGGCACGGGCACGGGCACGAGTGC
>JAYRNE010000116.1:0-4799 GCA_041912355.1 Chlamydiales bacterium | reverse complement strand
CATCGCTCAACGGGAATTGATGACATTTTGCGCCAAAAGGGAATCACCGATCTTTACTTTGCTGGCCTAACAACAGAATACTGCATTAAGTACTCTGTCGTTGACGCAATTTCGCTTGGCTATAAGGCTCATATTATCCTTGATGCCTGCCGCGGTGTTGACTTAAAGCCTGGCGATGTCGAGACTGCCATTCGTAAAATGGTTGAATCAGGCGCCGAGCTTATGAGTACAGAGCAAGTGATAAATAGGTTTTCATGAGTTTTGAAACATGCCGCGAGAAGCAGCAAGATGTAAAAGCGCTCTTTTCAGGTCTTACATCCGTAGAATCAAAGTATGATAAGATCATCGAAATTGGCCGTTCGCAGTGTCATCTTAACTCCAAATATAAAACCGATGACTATTTAGTACGCGGCTGCCAAAGCCGCATGTATTTAGTCTCCTATTTCGTGCAGGGCAAAGTCTACTTTGAATCTGAAGCTGACGCTATAATTTCAGCGGGATTAAGCACGCTCCTCATCCGCGTCTACAGCGGCGAAGACCCCGAGACAATCCTAAAATGCCCTCCAACCTATCTAGAAGAGCTAAGCATCCCACAGACGCTCACGCCAGGCCGCGCCAATGGCCTCGCAAGCATCTACCTCCGCATGAAGCAGGATGCTTTGCGCTATTTAGTAGAAAGCCAAAAATAAGCGTTACCCATTATAATCCTAATGCGCCCTGTTCTTGCAAACGCGTATTATTCATAAATTCGAGGTAGGCGTCACCTTCATCATGCACTTTTGTTAGCACTTTTATTTTTTCAGCTAACTCGCCTGAAAGGTCAGGGGGTAGGCTCATCTTTATTTTCGGAAAATTGGGGGTAGCTTTGAGGAGTTCAATAAGGGCATCTGCTATTATAGGGGTAATTAAAAGACCTGATAAATCAAGTTCTTTGGTAGGTGCAGTTTCTTCAAGAACTTTACTTATCAAAGCCACACCATTGGCAATGTCGTTTCTAGAGCGAATATCGTAGAGATAGCCCCTGATGCGATGAAGAGGGGAATTATAGTTCATAAGGTCTTCTTCATAGCGTAAGAAAAAGTCAGGGCGTCTCTCTTCTGGCACATGTAAAACAAAGACGTTTCCCTCTTCGCATGGTGAAAAGGTGGTTTTTCCTCGCGTAACACTATCTTCTTCGTCAACAGTTATAAAACCTCTTTGATACTGATACAATTCCGGATGGAAAAGGCACATGCTCGCATTTAAATCATGGGCAGGCTGCTGGGGATTTTGCTCTCCAAATCTTTTAAGATAGGGCAAGGGAACATCGCCCATAAGATCTGCCATAATCTTTGCCACGTAATTGTCGACCCTATTTCGCAGCGAATGAACCTCTTTTTTTGTATAGGTTAGGGTGTGGGTCAAATCTAGTGTCGAGAAAAAAATTGGAACTTTGGCCTTTTCTGCAATCTTAAAGACCTGACTTGCGGAATTGGGATCATAAATTACATTAAATTCAGCCCAACGTGGAATTCCCTGCTGAAGCGCTGAAAGAGGGGCATTTGCCTGACGTTGATCCAAAACTCCACCCATAATCGAAATTGCAGCGATAGAGGAGAGTGCTTGATCGCCCAGTTGCATAAGGACCTTGCAAACATCAGTCATGCCTCCTGTAGAGATAAGAGTAATGGGCTTCTTTGCACTTTTTATTGCGTTGACTGCAAATTCCACTCCATTTTGCTTTTCTGCGCAAATCGTAGGACTTGGCAACTTCAAATTACCCAAACCTTCAGCGCCAAAAACATGGACCCCAGATTCATCGATACTTGTAGCCGAGGCCTGAGATGGTCTTTCTGAACCTGGATAGACTCTCACATCCCTTCTTTCAGTAATTTCTGTAAATAGTAGAGCGTTATTAACCGTGTGATGTAGCGATGTATTCCCAGCACAAGGGATATATCCTAAGATATTCTGGGCAAGTGCGTTTACCTCTGCCTGCATGACAATATCATCTGTTCCTGGATCGCAAAAGACGAGTACATCTTTTGCTAAATTTGGAATTGAATCTGAAATTCTTCTTAACTCATTTACCATATAGTCACCATTAATAATTTATACAGCTATTATTATCTAGTATGATTTATTGTACTACCGTATCAGGTACGGTAAGGAGGGTTAAAAAGTTGCCGTTTTAGCCCTGCTCTAGAAGGTCAAATTCTTTGAGGTCATGTACTGCTGTGAGGTGGCCTGTGTGGGTGAGGACTTCTATGCCTAGTGCTAGCAAGTAAAAGGCTGCGGCTAGGATGAGCAGCCACTTGGCGCGAGGTGCTACAAAGCCTTGCGCTTGCAGTTTAAGGTGGTAGCGGCCGAGAAAGATCATCAGTATAGGAATGAGGCCATTTAATATGGAGTCGCCATAGCCGCCAGAAGCGTCTAATGCTTTCAGGAATATTTTTTCTAGGTTGGTGGCACAGTAGAGTGTGGGAAGTAATATGAGTGCACCAAGTAAGATGTTGCCCCACCCTTTTTTGGGTATGTTAAGGCCGTCGCTTAAAAAGTCGTAAAGGCCTAATGCTATACCAAAAAACGACGTAACAAGTGCAAAAAATGCAAAAAAGCTTGCTAGGAGTTCTATGTAGATGCTGCCTACTGCTTGGCCTAAAACGTGAGTGGCAGCTTCGCCCTCTTTAAGTGCCTGTATAAGGCCAAATTCTCCTGCCAAGGGAACGGCGCCTAAAACAGATGCCTGCCATACTAAGTAGACTATAAAGGCAAGGGCAGTGCCGCCGATGATGGCTAACCGAAGGCTTGGGGCGTGATGGCCTAAATAGGGATGCAGGCTTGGCACCATTGTCTGAAAGCTAAAGGCTGTAAGAAGAAGAGGAATGGCAAGCCATGAATCTGTCCAGTTTGTTCGTAGCAAGTTTTCTTGTGAAATATGGGGCACACTTAGCGTTACTAGGGCAATATAGGCAAGTATCATAGCAACAAAGAGTACCGAGTTTACCCTTCCTAAAAACTTATGGCTAAAGAAGAGGCAGGGGCCGAAGATGATGATAAAGACTATAGAGCCCATATCTTTAGAAAGCGGCAAATTTCCGTATGTAGTAACAGCCTTTGCAAGAAGGTGGCCAGAGCCTGCAGTATAGGCAATAAGCGATGCATAGCTGATAAAGAGAAAGAGAAGCCATGCAACTGATTGTCCACCTTTGCCCAAAAAGCGCTTTGTCATGGAAATCACATGGGCATCATCTTTTTTCATCCACGAGCCAACTTCAACTAAATAGAGGGCAGTAAGCATCATGGCAAGCCAGGCAAGTACCATTATGGCAGTGCTGGGAATAAAGCCGTTAAGTGATGTCGCTACAGGAAGAGCAAGCATGCCTCCTCCCACGCAGGTGCCGGCCACTAAAAAGAGGGCGCTTAAAGTTTGTGGAGAATAGCGAGATGTCATGGATTACCTTTTAATAGCATGGAAGCTCCTCGGGAGAGCGTCCTGTGACCTCGACAGTGAGGTTATCGTGAATGATGATATTGCACTCAAGGCGCATGCCGAATGCTTTAGGAATATAGATGCCAGGTTCTATGGAGTAGCAGGTTCTTGGCATAAGGGGGCGGGCATCGTGTGTTTCGTAGTTATCAAGGTTTGGGCCCATGCCGTGAAGCATGGTGTGTATGTTATGGCCGGTTCTATGCACAAAGTACTTTCCAAAGCCCTGTTTTTGGATGACTGCGCGGCATACATCGTCGATATCGCATCCTAAAACGGGGGTGCCCTGTTTAAGGGTTTTTTCAATAAAGGCTATGGCGGCATCTTCTGCTTGCTTAATTGTTTTATAGACCTTTAGCATCTCTTGTGGCGGGTTTTTGCCAAAGTAGGCAACGCGCGTAAGGTCAGCAAAAGGTGAGTGCGGCGTATTTTTTTTGCACCAGATGTCTATAAGAAGAAGCGAATCTTTCGTGATGCGCCTGTCAACATCTTCAGAAGGGCAGTAGTGGGGAAGGGCGCTATTCGGCCCGATAGCAACTACGGGGGCATGTTCTGTGATAAAGCTGTGAGTTGAAAAGTCTTTTAGTATATTTTGCTGAAGAGAGAATTCGGTGATTTTTTTTCTGTTAGCAAGGGCTTTTTGCACCTTTATAAAGCTATTTTCAAATATCTGCAGGAGGTACTTGATGGCATCTTTATGGGCCTTTTCTTGCTCATGGTTCCATCGGGAGATATAGTGTTTGGCGATATCCCAGGAGCTTATAACATCAATTTTTTTGTCCATGAGCCATTCATAGAAGCCGCTATCAAGGTTGCCAAGCATCGGCAGCTCACCCATGGGCGAGTGTTCCATAGCAATTTTTTTGCAGCCACGAAGGGTAGACTTTAGAGCAAGTTCAAGGCTTTGCCAGCTTTCATAGGCAATCTGATCGCCAGGAAGGTGCTGCAAGGTGTGCGCTTCAATATGGTGTACAATTTTTAATGGAGAGCCTTGTTTGGGAATCCAGTAGTAAAAGCGGCGCGAGAGTAGCTGGTCTTTACTAATCCCTAAAAGGTCAAGTGCCAGGCTATTTCTTCCATGGAAGTCATACAAAAGCCAGCCGTCAAGCTGCTTTTGTTCGGCGATATAGCGCTGTATTTCCTGTAGTGGCAAAGAAAATTTTACTTTTTCCATAAAGCCTCTATAGCCTTTTATATAAACGGTGAGGTAGTATACTACCCTGACGTAATGAAGTATACCCAAAATTACAAAAAGGACGAACGGACATAAAGGTTCAGCTGATGGGCTGCAGCCAGCACGTGCAATAAACCATCGGGCACGGGGGTAGAT
>JAYRNE010000115.1:0-8763 GCA_041912355.1 Chlamydiales bacterium | reverse complement strand
CGCCTTTGCAGTTGGTGCTGCAGTTTTTATCTTGGGATCGCTTATCACCTTCTTTACAGCCTCATCATCTGTGCTTGCAAGTACGCTCTTTTTTCTGCTTACATGTGTGCTTGTGATTGCCGTTATTCGCTTTGCGATATGGCGCATACATAAGTCGAGCGCCAAAAATACCTTCTTCCTCTCAAAAGACCAAGAGGGCTTTAAAGCATCTGAGATGGCAGAAAACATCATCGGCAAGAGGGGAGTCACCCTTACAGAATGTGGCCCCTCTGGCTATGCTCTAGTTGATGGCAAGCGCTATCCTATAATCTGTCGCGGACCCTACCTCAATAAAGGTGTTGAGGTGGAGATCATCGCTCTTGAACTTGGAAATTATGTTGTAAAACCAATAGGTCGTGTTGCATAATTTACCACAGAGTCACTGAGCTCACAGAGATAGTGTGAGAACAACGAGAAAAACAGGTGTCTGTGTTGAATTATGAAATCACGCTAAACCAATAAGGTGGTATTATGGAAGTCTCTTTTTTCTTAATCGTTATAGCAGTAATTGCTTTTATTCTAGTGATCATACTGGGCCGCTATATAAGCCTATGGTTTCAGGCGCTTGTAAGTGGTACGCCTATTTCGCTCTTTAACATCGTGGGTATGTCTTTGCGAAAAATCCCTCCACGCATCATCGTAAACGCCCATATTAATGCCTATAAGGCAGGTCTCAAGCAGTTTAACGTGGCAGATCTTGAAACGCACTACCTAGCAGGTGGACGCGTGCTTGATGTTGTTGCTGCCTTAATTGCCGCAGAAAAGGCGAACATTCCACTTGATTGGAAGAGAGCAACGGCTATTGACCTCGCAGGTCGCGATATACTAGACGCTGTACGCACTTCTGTTAACCCAAAAGTTATTGACTGCCCCGATAGAAGCCGTGGAGACTATATTACAGGCGTTGCCAAAGATGGCGTGCAGCTTAAATGCCGCGCAAGGGTTACTGTGCGAACAAACATTGCACAGCTAGTTGGCGGTGCTACTGAGGAAACAATTATCGCTCGTGTGGGTGAAGGTATTATCGGTGCCATAGGTGCTGCAGAAAACCACCTTTTAGTGCTTGAAAACCCACAGCTTATTTCTAAGCGCGTGCTTGATAAGGGCCTTGATGCCCAGACTGCATTTGAAATTTTGTCCATAGATATTGCTGACATTGCTATTGGTGAAAACATTGGTGCGAAGCTTCGTGCTGATAAAGCAGAATCTGATAAGCGTATTGCCCAAGCTAAAGCTGAAGAGCGCCGTGCTATGGCAGTAGCTGCAGAGCAAGAAAATAGCGCTAAAGTAAAAGATATGGAAGCAAAATACATCGAAGCGCAAGCTGCAGTACCACAAGCTATGGCAGAAGCTCTTAAAGCTGGCAAGGTTGGCTTTATGGACTACTTACGTATGGATAACCTCCAAGCTGATACGCGCATGCGAAAAGAGCTTTCGGGTGGCGGCGCTTCACCGGCAGCATAACAAGGGCTTAAGGTGAAAGGCCCCATGCCGCATGTGCGATTGACCTTCTGGCACGGGCTCGGGCACGGAGGTTTATTGCACGTGAGGCATCCAGCCAGTTAGGTTATTGAAATAGGTAAGGATATTATGAACTTAGATGACATTATTTCATTATTTGTTATAGTTGTTGCTATAATCTATACTTTAATTTCTGTCTTCAAGACTATTACAGGACTCAAAAAGGAAGAAAAGGATTATTTGGATGAGGATGAGGATGAGGATGAGGAATATGAAGTAAAAAAGCCTAAGGCTAAAGCTAAATCACTTCCTCCAGAAGCTCCTAAACAGCAGCCTTCTTCTCCAAAATCTGCCGTCTTTCGCTCAAAGCTTGATGACTATACAACGCGAACATCTATTGACGACCAGCATTTAGATATACACCTTCGTTCGCCGAACGACCTTGTAAGCGACGCTTTTCGAGTTGCTGAAAGTGAAGGGGCAGTTGTTAAGCGGGCCAAAAAAGCCTCAATACACGATCTTATCAAAGCCTTGCCTTCAAAGAAGCTTATCTTTTTGTCTTACGAGGTATTTAGCCAGCCTGTAAGCAGAAGAAAGACCCCATTTCCTTGGAATGGCTGATGCTTCGTGAGGTGTTACTAAAGATTCCGAAAGGCGTGCGCCTTATTGCCGTAACAAAGGGCAAAAGCGTAGAAGACATTCAAAGACTCTACGATCAAGGAATACGTGACTTTGGCGAATCGCGCGTGCAAGAAGCTTTAGAAAAGCAAAAGGTCCTTCCCAAAGATATCGCATGGCACCTTATTGGCACCCTGCAAACGAAAAAGGTGCCAAAAGTTATTGGCCATTTTGCTCTCATTCACTCAGTTGACAGCCTTGAGCTTGCTACAAAGCTTTCTTCTCTATCCTTAGAGCGCGGCCTTATAACCAACATCCTTCTGCAGGTAAACACTTCAGGTGAAGAAACTAAGCATGGCTTTAGAGATTTAGAGGGGTGTTTTGCATCCCTTCTAGCTCTGCCCGCTCTAAAGATTTGCGGGCTCATGACCATGGCACCTTTAACTGATGATATAGCCACAATACGTGACTGCTTTATGAAAGCCTCAAGGCTCAAGAAGTCTTTAAAGGAGCGTTATAATCTAGAGGATTTTAACGAGCTTTCTATGGGCATGTCCAATGACTTTCTTATTGCTATAGAAGCTGGAGCAACTATGGTGAGGGTAGGCTCTAGGCTCTTTACTACATCTGTTTAACTTTGAATAAGGCTATGCGAAAGGCCTGCCCTATTCCGCGATTTTGACGTTCTAGCCATTCAGCTACTTTTTCCATAGGTAGCACTCTCATGCAAAAAAAGAGCAAAAAGCCAATGGCGATAGGTCGTAGCGTGTTCATTACGACAAGGGTGCTGATTCCCCCTTCAACAAACCAAAAGCTTACGCTACCAAGAAGAACGCAGGCGATAAAGGGCCAAACGCACATGTCTTTAGCTGCAAGCCAGGCTATTTTTTTGTAGCGGCCAGGGCCTTGGGGAACATATGTTGTGGGTTTGCGTTTAACAGAAAAGGAGGTTAGGCGGCTAAAATAATTTGTCATGGTCTGGCTAGATAGGCGAGGAGCCGAGATAGCGATAGCGATTGATAGTATAATTTTTACTGTAATTACCGCGCCAACAAAATACCATACAGAGGGAAACTCATAGGAAAAGAGCGTTTTTGGGTATTCGTCAATTTCTTTGAGAATTTGCACGAGCATTTTGCCGAAGATAAAGTAGTAAATTAAAAATGGCTGACAAAAGCCCCATATGCTGGATAGTATAGCGCCAAGAATTCTGCCTGGTGTGCTATGGCCAAACAAGAAAATGCCAACGTTATACATAAGGCCTTGTATGCTTATGCCAAGCATAGGGGTTAGCTTTTTTCCGGCAGGAGAGAGGCTTTTTAGCGCTGCTGCAACAAATGAAATTGATCCTGGCATAAACCTAGAGCCATTTTTTCCCGCCATGCTGGATGCACGGGATAAAAGAAGAATCTGGTTCAGGGAGAGGAAAAATCCTGTAAAAGGGATGTGCAAACTGTGAAGCAAACTTCCAAGCCCAACTTCGGCAATTGAAAGCATAGCGGCATGAGAACCTACGACAGTAACTTGTGAGTCATTTTCTTTAGTCTTCATAAACTTCACCTTTCCTCTACAATAATAGCAGCATGTTAGGTTTGATACCATACCCTAAAGATTTTTCAAACAAGAATCTGAAAAATGTTATGAAATAATCTCTTTATGAATATAAATAGCAGCTGCTTTTAAGAGAGAAGTTATGGTAACATTCCGAATATGAACGTTAACCCGCTTTCCATTACGCGCGCTACCTACTACACCCATGGCAGGCCACCTTATCCCGAGGATATTTTTAGAATTATTAGCACATTTATTAAAACGACTGACAAGGTTATTGACGTCGGTTGCGGTAATGGGCGAGGTATTATACCCCTTTATAATAGATGCACTAAGCATGTGGTGGGTGTTGACCCAGACCAAGACATGCTTAATGAATTATCCCGCCAAGAAAAGGATATACCTTATAGGCAAGGTTGGGCATCTGATCTTCCTGCTCTCTTTCCTGAAGAGCGCTTTCAGGCAGTAGTAGCCTTTAGCGCTCTTACGCTTTTTGATGATGAACCTTCATTACGATCCATTCACCACATTTTAGAGCCAGATGGCCTTTTTCTTGATGTAGGTGATGAAGGCACACAAAATGACCCCATAGGTGCCATTATGCGTGAAGTTCTGCATGAAGCTCAAGTGGCTACGCAATTTAAGCCTCGAATAGCCCCCCAAGACAAAAAAAACGTTGAGCTATGTGGCTTTAGATGCATTAAAAATATCGAAGTGTCTCAAGATGTAGTCTATGATTTTTCCCGCACGTGGGCAAACATAAAATCTCGGCTGAACTATCCTACTATGACTAGTGAAGAGGATGAAAAGGTAAAAAGGTGCCTAGAACAACGCTTTCAACATAATCCACAAGTTAGTGTCGCAGTGAAGTACAGAGTTACCGTCTACAAGAAGTAATAGCTGCCACTAGTGCTTCATGCTCGCGGCGTGTAAAGGGCCTTGTGTGTGGGTTATAGTCGGGATCTTGTGCGTATTGGGGATGTTCGCGCATAAATTCGTTTTCATCTCTTACGATACATCGTGCATCATCGACAAGGCTTTTCACAGATATCCAAGGGGGAACCGTACTATCCTGCGGGCTTGCAAGGCAATAGAAACGGCCCTTTAGCTTTTTGAGGGCTGCTTCTACATCAAATTCCCAAGACGCAGCTTGGGCGATTTTTGCGGCTAATTTGCTGCATAGAGGAACGTTATGGCGAATATAGGCCCCAAAGCTTTTATAGCCCCCATCTGAAATGACATCAACAGTTATACCCTCTTCTTCAAGCTTTGCTGCCGTGCATGTAGCAATAGCTGCCCCCATATCACTTCCAAACAGTATAAGCTTATTATCAGGAATGCCGTTTTGTATAAGCCACTTAGTAAAGGCGTGGATGTCAGTAACTAACATATCTGCCTTATTGCCGTGATAGTTTGGAGCATAAATATGCACTCCAGAGTCAAGGTGAAGCTTTTTGAGGTATCGTAAGTGTTCTTGCCAGCAGCTTGAGCGGGCGGGTAGATAGATAACCGTTTTTTGCTCAGGATTTTTGCTAGAGGGGGAGAGTAGGCTGAGTACTGAAAGATTTTTAGGGCCAAATGTTGCAGCTACAGCTGTGGAGCCAAGGTTACGTAGCTCTTTGAAGTGGTTGTTGATTGATTCTTGGCTAACGGTTATTTCTAATCTCGGCAAAACAATTTTTGCAACTATATGGCTTAAGAGCACTTTGATGGTGCTCGTAATTTTATGATAGCAGGCGCTAGGGATATTTTTTATTGCCTGAAAGATAGAAGTAGCAACATCAAATACGCGTTTTGTTAGCTGACTATAATGATTTGTTGAGAAAGGGGAGGGTGCGCTTGTATGTGGATGTTCAGGAGGTGATACTAACATCGTGGGTTCCTTTGCAAAAAAGTGCTTTTTACCTTTCGAGGCCAAGACCGGCTGTTTTGCCTCCCGTGATGGGCTGCTAAGCGTTTGGTCTCGGGCTCGGAAAAGAGAGTAGACTTGTACATGTTATGGAAGAACAAAAGGTGTATCTTCCGCTGGATTATAGGGTTTATTTAGCTTTGTCTCAAGCCAAAGCACTGTGTCTTTAATAAGATCTTGCGAGTTTACCGTTGGGTACCAGCCGAGGGAAGTAAGGCGCGAGTTATCGAGCACAACTCTTGATACATCGTCAAAGCTTGTAACATCGAAAATAAGTCTTCCTTCATACTTCAGGTGGCGCTTCATATATTCAGCAATGCTTTTGATATTGGTGTCAGAGCCATAAGAGATATTAATGACTTCATCTTCTACTTGAGCTGTAAGTAGGAATACAACTGCAGAGGTCATATCGTCAACATGCATAACTTCATAGCGGGCCCTTCCATCGTTTGCAATGACTGCTATGGGTTCTTTCTGCCACTTTGCCTTTAGGATGCGGGTTGCAAGGTTTTTTACTGGATGAGTTGAGGTTTGGGTAAAGCCCGTATCATGCGGCCCTGCCAAGTATGGATAGGGACAGAAGATAAATCGCGGCTTTTTAAGACCGTTATTTTCATGGCACTGTGAGAGGGCTGTAACCTTTGCGATTTGGCGTGGGTCTTTTAGTTTTTCACGTTTAAGCTCTAGTAATACATCTTCTTTAAAGGGCAATTTGGTGGTGGTAGGATAGATATCAAAGGAGCTTAAGACAATGGTCCGTTTGACATTCGAGTTATAGCAGGCAGTTATAACCTGGGTGTCGATGATCATAGTGTCTGTGGGGTCGCTTTTCGTGCCATCTACAATGACATAGTCTGGCCTAAATTCACTAAAAAGTGCCGTCATCTGTCCAGCAGCACTACAGGCCTCTTCTCGTATATAGTGATAGCCCTCCATCTGCAGCCTCTGCACGAGCGCATTTCGAATAAATGGATCTGGCACGGCAACAAGTACCCTTGCATCATTAGCAAAAGAAAGGGTGGAAAGTACCAAAAACAGCCCTAAAAGCCACTTCATCATAAGTCAGGCCCTCAATAAATGCTATATACTATAGCCTAAGGAAGATTTATGCTCGACATCTAAGTGCTAAACAAGAAATAATGAGGGCGTATGAGTTTAAGTAAAGTCCTTTATAGATTAAGGAAAAGCGTTTATGACTACTCCTATTACCCCGCTAGATTCTCTAAATACCCTGGTAACAAGGGTATTACCAGTAGAAATTAATCAATGTCCAGTCCCTGATAACGCACGAGAATCACTCCTCCTAATGCCAGATTTGCACGCATTAGGCGGCTATTTAGGCTCTCAAGTAGCAGCAGGCATTACTTGCTACTCTCTTTTTACGCCTGATTCAGGGCAGCCATGGACCCTTGATGTATATGACTGCTCATCGCCTCATACACCTTTACAAAGCGATAAAGCTAAGACTCTTACTATTCTTGAAGGAAAAGCAAAAGTTAGACTTTCTGATAAAGAAATAGCAGTTCTACCTGGCTACTCTCTTTGCCTTCCTCCCTTAGCTAGCTACGCTCTTACCCCTTTTGAAAGGGGGTGTCGCTATCTTTCATTGTCGATGGCCGAAGAGCCGAAGCCTGAAGATTCTGTTGTTCGCCCTCTTCATGGGAGTTGTTATAAATCAATATTTGAGCAGGGAGAAAATAGTGCGTATGAACTTATAGATGGCCAATCTGTAAATGGCCGTTTTAATGTGGTCATACTAGATGTTCTGGCATCAACCTGGCACTACCATTTAAAAATGGCGAGCACTCTTGTTGCGCTAGGGGGCGAAGTTGCCTTAGCTCTTGAGAGCAACTGCCAAACCGCAAAACCTGGTAAGCTTTTACAAATCCCCATCAAGATTGTCCATCAGATACGAAGTGCCACCGCAACGCAAGCTCGCATGCTCTGTATCAACTTTCCAGCGTTAGATACAACAGATATTTATAATCTCTGAACCTTAAGAGCTTCTTCTAGCACCTTACGCTCTTTCGGAAGCCACTGTTTTGCTTTTAGGGCAGTTTCTACAAGCTTTTGGGCTTTTTTGCCAAAGCGCGAGATCATCGCCTCTACTACGGCAAAATTTTTGTGGATGTCGCCGGCTTCCATGAGAAGGCTGAGGGCTTTATCAAAGTGCTCAGTTTCTTCAAGCGCTTTTAAAATAAGGATTTCTCTATCTACGATCTTTGGAGCGAGCCACTTTTGGCTTGTGTAGTTGAGTAAGGTTCGTAGAGCATCCATTTTGCCAGAGATAATCGCTTCGTACATAGAATCCTTACTGCTTGCAGCAAAGGTGTTGAGAAGGTCAGTTTTTGTAGCATGGGGCTTGCCCTTAAACAAGAGGTCCACAACTTCTGGGATATTTTCAGCTACAGCAATATTAAGAAAGTGTTCACCCTCTCTGTTTGTCTCATCGTAGTAGATGCCATGTTGATAAAGGAGGGTAAAGAGACTTGCGCGATCTTCTGCCTTGCCTTTTAGAGCAAAGGTTGCAGCGGTTTCTCCTGTTTGTAGGAGGCGTTTATGCAGATTTGCTTTTTTTAGTAGAGCCTTTACAACACGTGTTTGGCCATAAAAACAGGCAAGCATTATGGGGGTTATTCGCTGCTGTGTTTGTGGAGCCATAATGCGGTTTGAGCCATCTACACAGTAGTTCCAAAGATCTGCCTGGCTGTCGACAAGCTTCAGAGCTTCTTCTTCATTTCCAGTAAGAATTGCGCCTGAAAGCTTTGTAAGCAGCATCTTTTGCGTGGGTAATCTGAAAGCTGTTTGAAGCTCAGATGTAACGTACGCCGAAGTATTTAGGTAGGCCTCTTTATTTTGTAAGACAAGTTGATCAAACGATTCCCAGCTATCTTGCCGGTCAAGGTAGAGCGGGTTAAAGCCGAGCATAGGGAAGAAATCGTCCCCATAGGTGATAAAGCACTGTTCATCTTTCTTGATAGGATCGTCGAATACACTAAAGTGGATGCCGTCGTCTTTATTTGTGGTACTGATATTGAAGTGGGAGCTGTGGTTTAAAAAGGCGGCAAAGTTTCTTTTGTAGCGGGCGTCGATAAAAAATTCTGGGCCATCTTCTTTTTTTGTGATGTCAAAGGCGTACATGCTGCCCTCAATAGCACTTGAGCCTTCGACAACATTGCCTAAGT
>JAYRNE010000114.1:0-4556 GCA_041912355.1 Chlamydiales bacterium | reverse complement strand
GTTTTAGCAAAGAGGCGCTTGTTTTCAGTTTTTGTAAGGTCGATATCGCGTCTTAGCTCAGGCAGGTGTTTGCATATAGTTTCGTTTTTGCGAATTACTGATGGCATCGATAAGAAGAGTGCTGACACTTCGTGCGGGTTAATGCGAAGAGAGGAGATCATGTAAAGAAGTGATTCGGTGTGGATATTCTCTTCCTGCACGTGGCGACCTACTGCCATTTTAAGTTCTGGTGCGCTTAGATTTTCTCTGATGATAGTTTGTGCGCAGTCGCCCACAATGCCCTCAGCAGAGCAAAAATAGCCAATCCCTACGCGGATGATATTTCGCTCGCGATCGTTAAGTGTGCGATCGTCGTTCCATTGCTTGATGTCGTCGTACATGGGAACTTCCTGGGGTAGCCAGTGGTTTGCTTCCATGTCGCGGTAGATTTCGTACGCCCACTTATACTTAAGTGGCATCACGTTGAATTCTGGGCTATTACGTCCCAAGATAATGCGTTTTGCTTCAAAGGCTTCTTTTGCTTTTTTAGCGTCGAGGACAAATTTTCTGCCACCGACTTCGTATTCAAAAATATCTTGCATGATGCGACCTATTGTGTTTTCGTTCTTTCGTTATTTAGTGATGTTAGCACAGCATTTCGCTTTTTTGCCAACCATGAAACGATTTGAATTAAGCGATAGCGGCAATCTTTTGAGCGTAAGCAACTTAGCGAGTGCTCGGAAGCGTTTTGGAGTGCGGTGCAGTAATGCACCGCTTTGGATTTTGCCGAAGTGCTTCTATGTAATAAGCTTTTACCTGGTTTGCTTGAAGGTTGTTGATGCAGAAGACTTTGCAGAAATTAAAAGCGGTGCATAACTGCACCGCACTCCAAAAACGCTTCCGCGCCTTATTCATTTAATTTTGGGGCGAAGCTACTTTCTCCTGAGCTTTTGTGAGATAGCTTACAAAAAAGATAAGGAAAAGACTTAAGGGGAAGGCTACGATCATCGAAAGAACCGGTCCCATTATGTCATGCTGCATAAGATAGCCGTTGATGCTAGGCCAAAATGCGCACGTTAATCCGCCTGAGAGTATGCCAGCAAGTGCTCCATAGTAATTTGGCTTCTTGGAGTACATGGAGGCTAAAAGTAAGGGACCAAAGGTAGATCCTAGGCCTGACCAGGCAAAATAGACTGTCTGCATGATTGTCTTATCTTTTCCAAGAGCTATCCAGAATGCAACTGCTGACACTAAAAGCACACTTAAGCGAAAGACAAATACTTCGCGATTAGAAGACATTTTTGGCGCTACAAGCTGCTTGTAGAGGTCTTCTGTAACTGATGATGCGCTTACAAGTATCTGTGAGTCCATAGTTGATATAGTAGCAGCAAGAACCCCGCACATTACTATTCCAGCGGCAAATGGGTGAAAGAGCACCTTTACCATTTCAACAAAGACAAGCTCAGGATTGTCGATGCCATTTTTAAAGAAGCTAATGGCGATAAGGCCTACACATACACTAGCACCAAGAGCAAGAATCTGCCAGCCTATGCCGAGATTACGTGCTTTTTTCAGTTCGCCTGGGTTTTTAATTCCCATGAACTTGATGAGAATATGCGGCATGCCAAAGTAGCCAAGGCCCCATCCAAAGAGCGATGTGAGAAGCTCTTTTGGCCCAACATCGCCTGAAAATGAAAAGAGGTCGAGCGAGATTTTGGCATTATTAGCAGCTTCAACGATGCTGCCAACGCCGCCCGTATGAGTAAGAGCAAGTATTGGCACGATCATAATAGTAAAGAGCAAAAAGATGCCCTGAAATAGATCTGCCCAAGCAACGGAGACAAAGCCTCCAATAAAGGTATAGGCAACCATGACAGCCACTGCTATAGAAATGCCCACATAGTAGTTCATCTCAAAGAGTGAGCCAAATAAAAAGCCGATGGCAATAAGGCCGGAGGCTAAATAGTAGGTCATAAAGAAGAGCAGCATTAATGCACTTGTCGTGCGTATATAGTTCTTTGGATCACCGAAGCGCTTGGCAAAGTATGAGGAGAGTGTGTAGCAGTTATACTCTTCTGTAACAGTACGAAGGCGAGGGGCCACAAAGGTCCATGTGCAGTACATGCCGATAACTAGTGACAAGGCAGTCCACGCTTCAGGCATGCCGCCAACAAAGATGCTCATAGGAAAGGCCATAAAGAGCCAGCTACTCATATCGCTAGCTTGCGCAGAAAGCGCTGTTACCCAAAAGTTTAGCTTGCGGCTTCCAAGCAGTATATCGCTGCTTGTTGCATGCTTTTTGCGTACGCTCAAAGCCACGCCAAAAAGCACGCTAAAATATAATAAGAACGAGACCCAGTACTCTGGTTTCATAAAAGCTCCGAATAAGGAGGATTACACTAATGATTTTAATAAAAGAATGCAACTAAAGAATAGTATACCCACCGGGGGGCGGTGGTGTGGGAAGAGAAAGGAGGTAGTAGCTCATGTGGTTTTTCATGGTGGTAATTGTAGCATAATTCCTTTGGCTATGCAAGTGTGTTTTTTAAGGGGCCAAAAGGACAACAAGAACGGTTATTGTTGTCCTTTTGGTCCTTTCGTTCTTTTGGTCCTTTTTACTTGTGCGAAAAGCTCGTTACAGCTAAATTTTCCCTGATTTTTGGAGCAATCTCTCATGGATGAACAATCACAACAAGATGTTAAAAAAGTAGTAATTATCGGCTCAGGCCCTGCTGGGTATACGGCGGCAATATATGCGGGACGTGCACGCTTAGAGCCTCTATTGTTTGAAGGGTTTTTCTCAGGCCCATCAGGCGGGCAGCTTATGACAACGACCGATGTCGAAAACTTTCCCGGGTTTCCGGAGGGCATCAGCGGCCCTGACATGATGGATCTCTTTAAGAGACAGGCTGTTCGTTTTGGCACCACATGCCTCACAGAAGATGTTGTGAGTGTAGATTTAAGCGAGCGCCCGTTCCTCATTAAAGGTAACCAGACGAAAGTCTACGCCCATTCTATCATCATCTCAACAGGTGCTACCGCTAAGCGCCTAGATATTCCTGGCACGCGCGATCATGAGTTTTGGCAAAAAGGCGTATCAGCTTGTGCTGTATGCGATGGGGCAATTCCAATCTTCCGCAACAAAAACCTCTTTGTAATTGGTGGGGGAGATGCCGCATGTGAAGAGGCTATGTTCCTTACAAAGTATGCGAATATGGTCTACCTTGTTCATCGCAGGGATGAACTTCGCGCATCAAAAATTATGGCAGAGCGCACCATGAAACATCCCAAAATCGAAATCATCTGGGATAGCGTTGTAGAACGCGTAGACGGACAAAACGTTGTCACAAGCGTAACAATTCGTAACCTGAAGACAAATGAAACTGTGCAAAAGTCAGCTGGCGGCCTCTTCTTTGCTGTAGGCCACGTGCCTAATACAGGGTTTTTAAATAGCCAGGTAGACTTGCTGGACAATGGCTATATTAAAGTAGTGCCAGGCACTACTCAGACTAATGTAGCAGGGGTCTTTGCTGCTGGCGATGTTCAGGATTATGTCTACCGTCAAGCAGTGTCTGCCGCTGGAACTGGCTGCATGGCAGCACTAGAAGCTGAAAAATACCTTGTAGCACAAGAGATTCATTAATGAAGAAGTGGCTAGTTTTGTTGCTGCTTGTAACAGATCCGCTCTTCTCATTTCAAAAGGAGCCTTGGCTTGGCAACTGGCTAGAGTTTGTAGGCTCCCTTTATCAGGAACATACCCAGTCTCATAGTGTAGATACAAAAGAGGGGAGTAAAGAGAAATTCTTACATGCCGAACGCACTCGAGCTTCTTTAGAATTTATGCCCCTTGAAGATCTCTCGACAACACTTGAGCTCATGCTTGTTGACACCCAGTCAAAGGAGTATGGCTTTGAGGCAGCGCGTGTTGGCTGTCGCTACCGGCTTTTAAATGATCTTACTGGCGATCCTCTAAGCTTAAGCTGTGGCTTTATAACATCGCTATCAACCCCAAAAAGAGTAAAAGATCTCTCTTCGATTGAGCATGGCGTCTTTGAAAATGAACTCTTTGCAAGCTTTGGTCGCGAATTTGCCTACCACAACAAAAGCTACTATAAAAGCTGGGGCGTTGTGAAAAGTGGCATCGCATCAAGCGGTTCTCCTTGGCTTGGCCTAGAAGCCCATTTTGGCCGTGTGTTGCATGGCGAACATTACATAGACCTTTTCTTTCGCGCTGAAAAGGGCCTATCTTCTCACAAGCTCCATCATTTAAATAGCTTCCACAGCTGGTCCAGAGTAGGCTATACGTATGATGATGTAGGCATTTCTTATCGTCTAAAAGAGCTTGCCTATGGTTCCTTTTATATAGAAGCTGCTACGCGTCTTCACGCCCGCTATTGCCCAAAACATACATTGAGCGTACAGCTAGGCTTTTTTATACCCTTTTCACCGTGGTAATAGCGAGCCTTTTGTAAAAATCGGGGATTCTCGACTTTTGGCGCTTTTGCCAAGTATTGCCTTTTATCCCCCTACTCTTAGGAGTATGTGGGGTTGTATTAAAAGACAATACTTGGCAAAAT
>JAYRNE010000113.1:0-4281 GCA_041912355.1 Chlamydiales bacterium | reverse complement strand
TTTGGTCCTTTTCTTCTTGGCACTTAAGGTATTTGTTTGCCAAATTTGCCACTTTTCAGGTATAAATATGCCCAAGTAAACAAGGAGAAACCGTCTATGGCAACAACCCCTAAAGAAATAATTTTTGATGAAGAAGCACGCCAAAAACTTCTTTCCGGAATTAAAAAACTAGCCGATGTAGTGGCCTTTACTTTGGGCCCCAAGGGCCGTAATGTTGGCCTAGAAAAAAGCTGGGGCGCCCCCACAATCACAAATGATGGCTCTAGCATCGTTAAAGACGTAGAGCTTAGCGATGTCTTTGAAAATATGGGCGTTTCTATCGCCAAAGAAGTTGTGCAAAAGATTAAAGAAAAATGCGGCGATGGCACCACCACAGGCACGCTTCTCCTTCGCGCACTTGTCGAAAACGGCACTCGCTATATCTCTAGTGGAGCTAGCCCAATTGGCCTTAAGCGCGGCATGGAAAAAGCTCTTGAGGCTATTCTTAAGTCTATCGAACAGATGGCTATTCCTGTAAAAGGCGAAAAAGACATCTTCAACGTCGCAAAAGTCTCAGCCTCAGGCAATGAAGAAATTGGCAAGACAATAAGCGAAGCCATTGAAAAAGTAGGCAAAAAGGGTGTAATCACCATCGAAGAAGCAAAAGGCACCGACACCCAAATTGAAATCGTTGAAGGTATGCAGTTTGACAGCGGCTACTTAAGCTCCTACTTCTGTACAAATGCCGAAAAGATGACTGTAGAGCAGCATAAGCCACTTATACTGCTTGTAGACAAGAAAATTAGCTCCATCCACGAAATTCTACCAATCCTTCAGCAGGTAGCTTCTAGCGGCAAAGAGCTTTTAATTGTTTCTGAAGATCTTGATGGCGATGCCCTTACAACCCTCGTAGTAAACAAACTTCGCGGCACCCTGAAGGTTGCAGCTGTTAAGGCTCCAGGCTTTGGCGATAAGCGTAAGGCTATGATGCAGGATATAGCTGTGCTAACCGGTGCAACTCTCATTGCAGAAGATGCAGGCATTTCGCTTAAAGAGGTAGATGCCTCATTCTTAGGATCAGCTGACAAGGTACAAATTACAAAAGATCACACAACAATCATCAACGGCTCAGGCGATAAGAAGAAGATTGAAGAGCGCTTAAAGCAGATTGAAGGTGAAATGAAAATCTCCACCTCAACCTACGATAAAGAAAAGCTCGAAGAGCGCCGTGCAAAGCTTTCTGGCGGTGTTGCTGTAATTCGCGTAGGCGCTGCAACAGAACCAGAACTCAAAAACAAAAAACAGGCCTTTGAAGACAGCTTAAACTCAACAAAGGCTGCTATAGAAGAAGGCATTGTCCCAGGCGGCGGTGTAGCACTTCTTCGCGCATCAAAGGCTGTAAGCAGCTTAAAGCTTGAAGGCGACGAGCAGCTCGGCGCTAAGCTCTTTAGTGTAGCATGTGAAGCTCCCCTTCGCCAAATTGCCACAAATGCAGGCTGTGATGGCTCTGTAATTTTAGGCGAAGTGCTTAAAGGCTCAAATTCAACAGGCTTTAACGCCCTCACCGAGCAGGTTGAAGACCTTCTCAAGGCTGGCGTCATTGACCCTGCAAAAGTAATCAAAAACGTCCTCATCTTCGCAACATCAGCAGCTGGTATCGTGCTTATTTCTGAAGCACTTATTGCAGATGCTAAAGAAGAAGAAGTAGCGTAAAAATAAGCTAAGGGCTAAAGGATAAAGGGTAAAATCACTGATTTTACCCTTTGTCTTTTAGCCCTTAGCATTTTCTTAATATATATCTTGTAGGCTAGTAGCGTCGTCAAAAAATGCGACATAATACTAATACTTAATGAGGAGATATATATATGAGCCCAGTTCAAGAAGCAGCCCCACAACATATCCCACAGCGGGTTGAAGAGCAATTACAAGCTTCGTCAATAGTTCTACCCGACAGGGCAAACATCAACATAAAGCTTGCAAAGCAGCATCCGGTAGCTGATGTAATATCAGCATTTAGCCACCTTGTGCTCTTTGTAGCATCAAGCGCCATCACGTTTATGTTTGCGATGCATCAGATAAAATCTGGACCGTCGGGCTTTGGGCCTATCCAAGTTGCCCTAGACGCTATGGAGCGCCTCAACCGTAAATAAACAATAAGAGAGATCTGTACGGGCGAAGCTCTTTGGAGTGACCCACTTCAGTGGGTCTTTATCTAGGCCGATTCATCGGCCGCACCAAAATAGCGCTATTGTGTTACGGCCGATAAATCGGCCTCACAAAAGACCCACTGAAGTGGGTCACTCCAAAAACCCTTCGGGCTGAAATGTTTAAACTCGAGGCTTAGCCCCTTCTTTTATTTTTTAGACTCAAAGCAGTAGTCGATAGAGCACTTACCTGGGCCAAAGGCAAAAACGATAAGGCAGGTAAGAAGGAAATTAAAAGGTGGCTGGCTGATGAAGGCTGAAGGATCTTGAAATACGTTCAAACAGGCCGCTCGATGGGCTGTGACGTAGGCCACGCACATGACAACAGCAAGAGGTATCACCACAAGCCTTGAAGCAAAACCCACCATTAGTAAAAGGCCCCCTACAGTTTCGGTAAATGCAGCAGCGTATGCACTCACTTCAGCAAATGGAATGTGAAGGCTCTCTAAGTACCCAACAAACTTTGGAAGGTCGTTAAGCTTGCCCATGCCACTTTGATAAAAGGCAAAGCCCCAGTAAAGACGCATAAGAAAAAGTAAGACATTCTGAAAGCTATCACCTGTTCTTATTATTCCCTCATAAAAGCCTCTAATGCTCGATATCATACTCTTCTCTCCATCTAAAATTCTTGAAGTATACTTTTTTGTGCTTCCTCAAAATAGGTAGCAAGCTCTGGATAATGCTCCTTGAGCCACTCGTGAAGGGGCTTTAGGCGCTCAAGGTCCTTTTCAAAGCGCTCGCGCGTCTTCATAGACTCTTTGCGCGTGATTTTACCTGTATCTATATATATAGCGCGATCTGGTAAAAAGCCTAAGTTATTTTTGCGAATAAGCTGCGTGTCCATGTCTGCAATACCCTTCTTAGCACATGTTGCAAGGAGGGTAAATATCTGGCTGATTCTTGCTTGAGCTTCATCCTTACGCCCTTCTTGCATAAGCTCTGTAATCGTTGCCTTAATAGGAAGTGCCTTTTTCTGGAGCACAAATTCGTGACTATCTAGTGACACCTCAAATTTCTCTCCTGCTTTATCGTAAATTGTGACAACAGGATAGCTGTTTTTTGTTTTGTTAAGGTGCACGAGCAATAGCCCAGTCTCTTCTGGAACATCCTCAAAGGCCACTTTTAGGCTACGAAAGAGGTAATTTGCTCGCTTTTGTCCCTCTAAAGCCTTTTGCTCTTTGATTGATTTAAAGAAGAGAACATTCGGCATCCACTGATACAAAAAGGGGGGCTGCAAGCGCTGCTGCCTAATAAACTTGAGGACATACTTGCCATCCTGACTCACAAAAGCATAGCATTGAAACCCATGTCCCAAATAGTTGTAGGGCTGCTTAAGCACCAAATTTGCCGCTGCAACCTGTGCGCGAGTAGGCTCTATATCCCACTTTGGATCATCAGGAAATATCGGAGCAATGCGCTCAATATAAAACCCTTCAGTCTTGCTATCCTTCCAGCGATGAAAGAGATAGGCTCCATACCCCAGAGCAACAATCGCTAAAAATATATATAATTTTCTTATTCTCATAGGCAATATGATACTTAAAAAACCTTTTTCGAAAAAAGGTAAAAAAGAACCAAAAGGACAACAATAGCAGGTATTGTTGTCCTTTTGGTTCTTTTCGTTCTCTCGGTGCTTTCGACCGTGTTATTTCTTAAGAGCTGCTTTTTGCTTTTCGAGTTCAGCGATTTTTTCGTCAAGAAGCTTCACCTGGTTCTGGTAAAACTCTTGCTTTTTTACAGCTTGCTGGTAGTCTACCCAGTTTTGGCCTAAAAATTGGGTTGCACGAGATCCCGCCTCATAAGCGCGAGCATTGGCCTGATCGCGAGCGTCTTTAAATTGCTTAATGAGAACATCAAGCTGTGCCGCTTGATCACTTTGACTTGTACTTGGCGTATTGTCAGCAAAGCTAATTGCTGGAGCTAAAGTAACTAAGGCTGCAAGTATTGTGGCTATTTTCATAGAAATCTCCTCTTTCCCTCGTCATATAACAATTTTTATTATTAAGTCAAGGAGGTAAATTCAAAAGTAGAGCCATCAAAAAGCCCCTTGTCGCTTTACTTAAGGGAAGGAATCACTAAAAGAGCCCTAAAAGAGAGG
>JAYRNE010000112.1:0-5975 GCA_041912355.1 Chlamydiales bacterium | reverse complement strand
TTACAGGGCTTCTCTATGTTCTTGACGAGCCGACTATTGGCCTTCACCCACAAGATTGCGTGCGTTTAGTAAAGGCTCTAAACACCCTAAAAGAACTTGGCAACACCCTTTTAATTGTAGAGCACGACCCGCAGCTTATTAAAGAGGCAGATCACATCATTGAATTTGGTCCGGGCTCCGGGGCAAGAGGCGGCGAAGTTGTTGCCACAGGCACCTTAAGCACTATCATGAACCATTCAAAGTCGCTCACTGCGAAGTACCTTACAGGTAAAGGTGTTGAAAAGGCAGCAAAAAAGAAGAAGTGTGAAGACGCGATAACCGTAAAAAATGCAAGTGTAAACAACCTACAGCACATCACTGTAGAGATACCAAAAGGGGCATTTACATGCCTGACAGGTGTTTCTGGATCTGGCAAGTCATCCCTTCTTGAAGGCGTCCTTCTTGAAGCGTGCAAAAAGGCAGTTTATGTAACGCCGCACTATGAACTTATAGGCGCATCAGAGTTTAAGAACGTCATCTACATGGACCAGAGGCCGATTGGCCACACTACGCGCTCTGACGTTGCTACCTTTACCGATGTCCTTACGCCTATACGCCACTTCTTTGCAACGCTGCCAGAAGCAAAAACAAAGGGCATGCAGCCGAAAAACTTTAGTGCCTACCATCGAAAGGGCATGTGCAGCCACTGCTGGGGCTTTGGCTACAAGAAGATTGAGATGTCCTTTTTGCCATCTGTAAAAGTGCCCTGCCCACAATGTAAAGGCATGCGCCTAAACCCACTTGCCTTATCAGTTACCTACCAAGGCAAGAACGTTGGCCAGATTTTGCAGATGAACGTAGAAGAGCTACACGAGCTATTTTCGTTCCACCCCAAGATAAAGCGCATGCTTGATGTGCTCATAGAAGTTGGCCTTGGCTACTTAAACCTCGGCCAAGAGATACAGACCCTCTCAGGCGGTGAAACGCAGCGTATGAAGCTGACTCGCGAGCTCATAAAGCAGCCCCGCGGCAAAAGTCTTTACCTCTTTGACGAACCAACTACTGGCCTACACCCCCAAGAAATTGAGCGCCTTGTCCACATCATCAGGGCCTTAACAGCTAAAGGCCACACCGTAATCGCCATCGAACACAACCTAGACTTTATCGCCTCTTGCGATCACATCATCGACCTTGGCCCCGGCGCCGGCGATGAGGGCGGCAAGGTAGTTGCTGTTGGCGCAGTTAGCGACATTGTCAAAAACAAGTCATCCCTAACAGGTAAATTTTTGAAAGAAAGGACCTAAAGGACGAAAGGACCAAAAGGACATAAAGGACCAAAAGGACAACAATAACCGTTATGGTGTCCTTTTGGTCCTTTATGTCCTTTTGGTCCTTTCTCCTATTTGACAATAACGCTTGTAGGCCTTAGAGTATGGTACTTATGCCCGATAACGAATATATACAATGCCCCTTCTGCGACTCTAAATTTAAGCGCTCTAAAGAGCGTGAAAAAGCTCGACCCCTTGCCTTTTGTGCCTACTGTGGGGGCAGGCTTAGCTTAGAAGCCCCTAAAGTTGACGACAGCACCCTGCGGATGGCAAGTAGCTTAAGCCTTGTTAATGCTCCGTCGCCAGAGGAAATTCAGTCGCAGATTGGCCAGTACCAGATTGTCAAGACTATTGGCAAAGGTGGCATGGGAGAGGTCTTTTTGGCCTACGACACGATATGTGGCCGTATGGTGGCCTTAAAACGGATACGGGCAGACCTTGCAGACTTTCCCCTTTTAAAGATGCGCTTTTTGCGCGAAGCCCGAATTACAGCGCAGCTTACACACCCTGCCATTATTCCGATATATTCCATAGGTTGCGTAGACAGCCTCATCTACTACAGCATGCCCTACGTAGAAGGCCAGACCCTACGTATGCTCATTTCGCGCGCGAAAGAAAAAGAAAAGCGCATGAATAGAAAACTTGACCCACACGCCTCTATTCCCTTTCTTGTGCGCCAGTTTTTGCAAGTCTGCCAAGCAGTAGCCTACTCCCACTCGAAGGGAGTTCTCCACCGCGACTTAAAGCCAGAAAACATCATCATCGGAAAATATGGCCAGGTTCTGATCCTAGATTGGGGCCTTGCAAAGATCCTCGGCGACGAAGAAGAAGAGCTTCCCAAGCAGCTAGAATCTGAAGATAGAAGCCGCCTTACACGTGTTGGCAAGGTAGTTGGCACTGTTTCTTACATGGCCCCAGAGCGCGCCCAAGGTAAGCCCGCTTCCGTACAAAGCGATATATACTCCCTTGGTGTGATGCTCTATCAGCTTCTTACCCTGCAGCTTCCCTTCAGAAGAAAAAACCTAAAAACATTTAAAAAGGGCTACACAAAAGAGCAGCTTGTGCCGCCAGAAGTCATGGCGCCCTATCGCGATGTTCCTGAAGTGCTTTCTGAGGCTGTTAAGCGCTGCCTTGCCATAGACCCACTAGAGCGCTATCAGGCAGTTGATGAACTCATTGCAAGCCTTGAAAACTATGTTGAAGGCAAATCTGAATGGGTAGAGGTAAAAGAGCTTTCTATTACAAATAAAGAAGACTGGCAGTTTCAGGAAAATGTCCTGCTTACAGAGCACCTTGCCCTCACCCGCGTTACAGAAAGTTCAGAGTGGGTAAGCCTGATGATTTCCAAAGAGGGCTTTAGCGGCAATATGAAGCTAGAGGCTCGCCTGAAATTTGGCGATAAAGGCAGCGGCATAGGCATTCTCTTTTCAGTTCCCGAAAGCATGGATATGCGCCATCTTACTGAAGGCTACTGCCTCTGGCTAAGCACAGAACAAGAGCAAGTAAAAACTTCAAAACTTCTCCTTTCTTCAGTAAAGGTCCTTGAAGCGCCTCAAATAGTTTTAAAAAATAATGAACTATATACGCTGCGTATTGAGAAAGTGGATGACCAGGTTTCCTTCTATTTAAACGACACACTTCGCTTTTCTTATGTAAGCCACATTCCAGTTATTGGCACACACGTAGGCCTTCTCTCTCGCGATGCTGACTTTGAAATCTCCGATCTTACCGTATCTGTTGGCAGCCAGAATATAAACGTAAACTGCCTTGCGGTTCCCGATGCCTTCTTGGCTTCTAAGATGTACACAAAAGCACTGCAAGAGTATCGAAGAATCGGCAAGTCATTTATAGGAAGACAAGAGGGACGTGAAGCGCTCTTTAGAGCGGGCATGACTCTCTTAGAAGAAGCCAAAGATCCCAAGCATAAAGAAAAGCGAAAAGAGCTTTTAGACCTTGCTTTAGAGGAGTTTGGCCACCTTCGCAGCACTCCAGGCGCGCCTCTTGAATACCTCGGCAAGTCATTTGTCTACAACGAAAGTGGCGACCACGAAGAGGAAGCAAAGTGCTTTGAACTTGCCTTGCGACGCTACCCCATGCACCCCTTATTACCTATCCTTGAAGAGCAGATCGTATTTCGGATGCATGAAAGCTCACACCAAAATCGGGTTGCAGCCTATCACTTTATCTGCCTTGTCACGCGCTTTTTAACTTCATGGGCTGAAGGGCCGCTCTCTAGCAAGCTCTTTTCTAGCCTTGAAAAAAACTGGGAAGTACCCTTCTTCATGCTGCATAAACAGGCAGAGGGCGATTCAGAGCTTCGCCGCATCGACATAGCTTTAGGGGTAAGCTTTTGGCTTGCCAAGCCCTATATTGTTGCTGAAACGCTAGATGCTATCTTGGAGCGGCCAATAGTCGTTATGCCCTATATTAGCGATGCCATATTTTTACTTGTGCTACTTGGCGAAAAAGAGCTAGCTATGCAGAAGATGGCACGCATTCGCCAGGTCTTTTCAGTTGCAGAGCAGGAACGCTACCAGCACTCTTTAGAACTATGTTACCTACTTATCAAGACGCTAGATGGCCCTGAAGAGGGCCTAAGCTACATCCAGAACCTCACCTCCCTTACCCTCACTCAAGAGCAGGAGCGCTTTATCTGGTTTTTGTTACGGCACGCTCTTGATAAAAGTGATGAGATAGCCTCCGATCGCATTGTCCAGCGCCTTTTAAAGATCGACTTTCGCTTTGTAAATCAAGAGGTCATCGACGCCCTTATGATCGAACAGCTTATCTACAAAGGGGATGTAACACGCGTAGGGCAGATTTTACAAAAGTATTCACCTCAAAAGCTTGCAAGTGAATCGTGCCCACTTTACTTTGTAAACGGCTGCTACATCGTGATGACCGAGGGCACACAAAATGCAATGCTTGAATTTTGCAAGCTTTTAGACATCGCCTTTCCCCGCTCCTGGGTGCTTGGCGCACACTTTTTAGCCGGCAAAATTCACATGACTCCAAGTGGCTGGTTCATGCGCTCCTTTAGCTATGAACGAACATGCCTCTACCAGCAGCTACGCCTCTTTTGGCATGCTGCCAAAGATTATGAAAAAAGTGCTTACTGGAAGGGGCTATTATGAAGCCTGAAACTCTAAAAAGTACCCTTATTATCAACGAAGCCATAACTGTACGTAAGGATAGTCTGCTTTATAAGAGCGAGCATGTACGGGACTATTTTGTCATTAAGTCTTCTGAAGAGTCTGTATCAGTGATTGCTGAATCCAAAGAGGGCCTACTCCTTGTTACCAAAGAATACCGCCATGCTATTGGTAAGTATGTTATTGGCTTTCCTGGAGGTCTTGTAGATCCTGGCGAATCTCCAATAGAAGCAGCCGAGCGAGAGCTCTTAGAAGAAACTGGCTGCCGAGCAGCAAGCTTTACCCTTCTTGGCAGCTGCTATCCCCTCCCCGGCATCCTAGACCAAAAGATGGCTATAGTACTAGCCAAAGGTGCCGCCAAAACGGGCGAAGCCCGCCTAGAAGTTACAGAGTCCATCCAGGCCTCCTTTATGAGCTTTGAGGCCCTAATGGGGCTTTTTAGGGATGGGGGGGATATAGACGGGGTTATGTGCAGCGCCCTGCACTTTTATAGTCAAAATCAATCCAAATAACGGTTTTATTGCGTTTAACTGCACGCCGTGCCAACCTTCGGGCTCGGGCACGGGCTCGGGCACGGGCACGAGTGCAAAAATGCTTTTATTGGGCAAAGCCACATGTTACCTCCCTGGGTTCATGCACTCGTGCCCGAACGTTGGCACCCCGTGCAGTTAAGCAGCATTGGCCCTGACGGTCTTTTATGTCCTTTTGGTCCTTTCTAGAAGGCATATTTCTATTAATCACCCCTTTTGTTATAATTGTTCTTATTTACTAATAAAGGGTAATTATGTTTAGGTTTATTCCATTTATTTTATGTGGCGTTTTTATGGTTGGGTGCGTGCATCAAACGCAGCCAGAAACACCCGAAAAAACTCAGCTTGAAATTCGTGAATTTCAAACGCGCACGTTTGAAGTAAACGATCACACACGCGTTATGAAGAGCGTGTTAAATGTATTGCAGGATGAAGGCTTTATGGTGAAGAATGTCGATCGCGAGCTTGGCTTTTTATCTGCAGTAAAGGACGAGGGAATTAAAGGAAGACAAGAGCCTACTTTTGCCCTCGCAAGCGATTTTGGAGTGGGATTTTCTCTTGGCCGCGGCATGGGCGTAAGAAGTCGCTTTCCAAATGGACGACGAGCACAACCGCCAAGGCCCACACACCAGACTATCGAAGCTACTGTTAACGTAAGCCAATTTGGTGAAAAGGTACGGGTGCGCGCAAGCTTCCAAGGCAAAGTCTTTGACAACCACGAAGCAGTCCTTCGCGTAGAACAAATTGACGATGAAACATTCTACCAAAACTTCTTCGCAAAAGTCGACAAAGGCATCTTCCTCGAGCACCAGGACATTTAAAAAATTCTGGAGTCACCCACAGCAGTTGCGATAAATTGGCCTACCTATAGTCGTTGGCTGAGCGAAGCTTTATGGAGTGCGGGGCAGTAATGCACCGCTTTAGATTCATGCCGAAGTGCTTTGCTGCAACATACGTACTGGCCGCGAGAAACACTTTGCTTTGAG
>JAYRNE010000111.1:0-2607 GCA_041912355.1 Chlamydiales bacterium | reverse complement strand
CAGGTGTTACGGCTGCTACCATGCTCCATAAAGTAACAAAAGATGAATACATTGAAGCTGCGTGTGAAATCGCAGCCAAAAATCTTGTTCTAAGTCATACTGATAAATTCACTTTGGAAAGGGCACTTAAAGCCCTCTTTCCGAATGACATTGACGAAGAAAAAATCCTAGCAAGTTTAGAAGATCCACAAAGCGACCTCTATAAAAAGGTGTACGGTATTTATAAACAAGATGATCTACGTGCAAAAATACTTATATGTTCACTGCAAGCTGCCTTACGCCAGTCATCTCAAGATATAATCATCCTTAAAACAAACGTGGAATATGAAAGAGACCCTGATCCTAGTACAATTACTGCAAAGGTGAAATCTTGCATCCCTGATGTGTTTGGAGAAAAAGAGGCAGACGATGGCTTACGCCTTAAAGTGAATAGGCTAATTCAGGATATGTGTCATGAAGATCCTGCGAAGCGTCCTACCATTAAGTCAGCACTTCTAGACTTGGACGTTCTAGACAATGAATACCAGCTAAGAGAGCTCTTGGCTTCAAGTACGCAAACTGTACAAGCCTCTCGCGATGTTATTTTGACATGCAAGTCTGACAAGGAGGTAAACGCCTTTATACAAGCTGCAACCCATTTAGGCTACAAAGAGGGATTACTTCCCGGGGCTCACTTCGAACGCGGCCCGCAGCCAAACCGCCTCTACATTTCAGAGCGGTTTATGAGTGTATTGAAGGCATTATAAGGATGGTTCGTTATGACTACTTAGACTCCAAACTTATGCCAAAAGCTTCTGTAGGTCGTTAAGCTTAAGGAGCGCATCAAGGGGCGATAGCTTATTTAGGTCGAGGTTGCGAAGGGCTTCTGCTACCACTTGCTCTTTTGCTGGCACCACTGGCTTTACAGGGGGTGGAGGAAGGCTAAAGAGGTCTATTTGGTTTGCTTGTGGTTTCATTAGGTGGGCCTCTTCCAGCTTTTTAAGAAGCTGGCTTGCGCGGTCGACCACCTTTTGGGGCATGCCTGCAAGGCGGGCAACGTGTATGCCGTAGCTTTTGTCTGCAATGCCTGGCACTATTTTTCGTAAGAAGTGAACGCCTTCAGATGTTTCTGTGATGGCTACAGTATAGTTGATAGCCCCTGCAATCTTTGTTGCAAGTTCTGTAAGTTCATAGTAGTGGGTGGCAAAGAGCGTTTTGGGTTTTGCCTTGCCCTTTAAAAGGTATTCAGCAACTGCCCATGCAATAGAAATGCCGTCGTAGGTGCTTGTTCCGCGGCCTATTTCATCCAAAATTACAAGGGACTGGCTTGTAGCCTGGTGAAGGATGCTTGCCGTTTCTGCCATCTCCACCATGAAGGTAGACTGGCCTCTTGCTAAATCATCACTTGCCCCAATACGTGAAAAGACTTTGTCTACAACGCCGATTTTGGCCTCTTTGGCAGGGATGTAGGAGCCTATTTGAGCCATTATTACAAGTAGTGCTATCTGACGAATGTAGGTAGACTTTCCTGCCATGTTTGGGCCTGTAAGGCAAACTAGGGATGAATCTATGCCATCTAAAAAGAGGTCGTTTGCTACAAAGTGGCTTGTCGTAGCAAGAGATTCTATGATAGGGTGGCGCCCCTCTTTAATCGAAAGAATTGGCCCCTCATATACCTGAGGACAAGAATATCCTCTACGTTTTGCACAAATGGCAAGTGAGCGAAGAACATCAGTTTCGGCAACTGCCTTTGCTGTTAGCAAGATGGTGTCATGCCAAGAGGCTACGCGTTTTCTCAGCTCTAAAAAGAGTTCGGCTTCTAGTTCTTCAATAAGAGAGTCGGCGCTTAAGATTTTATCTTCATACTCTTTTAGTTCCGTCGTAATGTAGCGCTCGCCATTTGTAAGTGTTTGCCTTCTCTGGAATATCTCTGGTACTCTATCTTGCTGGCCGCGGCTTACTTCGATGTAGTAGCCGAACATGCGCGTGTAGCCTACTTTGAGCGTTTTGATGCCCGTCTCCTCGCGAAGTTTATCTTGGTAGCGGACAAGAAAGTCCTGACTTCCTTGGCGAAGGGAGACAAGATAGTCAAGTTTTTGGTTATAGTTCTGTTTAAAAAGACCGCCGTCAGATGCTCTAAAGGGCGGGTTATCGACAAGTGCCTTTTCTATAAGGGCTGCGCACTCTTCGTGGGTGTCGATGGCTAAAGCAAGGGCCTGTAGGCGGCTTGAAGGGCATTTTTGTAAAAAGCTCTTAATGAAGGGTAGCTGCTGAAGCGATGTTTTTAGGGCAACATACTCCTTAGGTCCTGCTGTTGCCGTTTTAATGCGATACATCATGCGCTCAAGGTCGCGTATTTGGCAGAGCTTTTCATCAAAAGCGTGACCTTCACTTTCTAAGTAGGCGCTAATTGCTTCCTGACGGCTCTTTATGGCAGTAACGTCAATGAGTGGGCTTTTAAGCCACTGGCGAAGTAGCCGAGCTCCCATAGGGGTTTTGGTTTCATCAAGAAGCATGACGAGAGAGTTATCGCAGTTTGTGCGGTCCTTTGGCTCAATAATTTCAAGGTTTGTAAGTGTTGCGCGATCTAGGTAAAGAGCACTTTTTGAAACATTGGGCTGTATGGTT
>JAYRNE010000110.1:0-7460 GCA_041912355.1 Chlamydiales bacterium | reverse complement strand
GATGGCATTCGCAGCACCGTTTTAGGCCATGATGCTGAGGGCGTAAAAAAAGAGCAGGGCTTTAGCCAGGTGCTTTCTTCCTACGGCGCATCAGACCTTGATATAAACATTGGCTATGAATCCGGTTTTGAACTAGATCTCAGAAATGCTGCAAAGAAACATGTAGCCTTTAAAGAGGAGCTTTTTGGCAAAGGTGAACCTCTGCCTTCAATCTTTCACTACGATCCGCTCAACTACTACATAGAAACGAATGCAGAATCTGAGCTTATCTTTACCTGCTTACGAGATGATAGAGTCTCTCCACGTATACGCTATAACCTCCACGATCGCGGCAAGATCATGCGCGTACAAGAGGTTATGAAGATTGCTAAAAGCCACGGCATAGAACTACCTGAGCCACGTACAAACCTGCCCCTTGTCTTTGTATGGGGACGCGACGACACCGTAAACTACCGTGGTGCCAAAGTGCCAATCCAGCACCTTCAAGAGGCGGTACTGCAGGTACTAGGTCCTCACGTTGTGCAAAACATGGCCTTTAAAGTAATAGAATCCCTTGCCGGACCAAAAGTGAGCATTATGCTCGAGCTTTGTAAAGATGCAACTATTATACAGCCTACCCAAACAGCAAAACTCATAGAAAAGCTAAAAGAGATAAACCAAGACTTTGCCTTCCAGGTAAATCATGCAAACTCTAGCGACCTTCCAGCTGTTGAAGTATTCCAGCATGGCAAAAGCCCAATGTCTAACCAGGATCCTCATCGCAAGAGGCAATATATTTATAAAGTAGCGTAATCCAAATGGGTTGTAGGGTCTGTGGTGTTTAACTGCACCACAGGCCTTTTTAACCCTTAAGGCATGATGTCGTTGAAGGAGCCCTTAAGCGGTTCTTCATGGACGTCAGTGTTCACTGTCCAGCCGCTTGTATTGACTTTGCCGCTTTCAATCAACTCGATGAGCTTTGTCATGGATGTAATAAACTGTTCCTTCCATACCTCATACTCTACCGAATGATTTCCAGCTTCTGGTATGGTGTTAAAAAATTCCATATACTCATCACTCATGGGGCAGTTAATGCGTATGTCTAGCGAAATATCGCGCGACTTTTGATCACTATCATCTGCAAAGCATGTAGCAAAAGAACATACTGCTAGTAAGAAAATATTAGTAATATATTTCATAAGAGCTCCTCTATTTATAGGCAAAGTAGTATAACAGAAGACCTCTTTATCTTCTCTTTATCATTAAATGCTAACCTCTCTCGAAAAACTAGGCAAAGAGTTCGTGCTTTTTTATAGAAAATATCACACGAACTCTGTAGAATATTCAACTTTTTATAGGTATTTCATGTACACACTCGCTACGTTAACTCGTGATATCGAATCTGGGGCCTCTATTTCTGTTCATAAAGATGGAACATGGCATAAACGATGGGATCCTAAGGGCATTACAACCTTCTTTCGCCGCCTTTTTAAGCTAGAATTCAGTGACAATCTCGCCCTTGCAAGCCTTGTAAAACACTTTATAAAATCTACAGAACTTACCTCAAAAACTCTCCATATACAGCATGTTCCCGACTCTAAGATCGAAATAAAACGGGCAATTAACGCAGTAAAAATGCGCCTAGCATCCAAGCAAGCTGAAGAAGTAAAAGAACATAAGCGCCTTACCGATGCCCTGTCAGAAGCAAAAACTCTTCGAGACCTAACTGAGGATGGCCTAAAGCTTGCAAGACAATACAAGCATGATGTCGACTCTATACCCGGCATTGAAGATCGCCTTTCTACCATCGAAAAGGAAATAGAAAAGCGAAAGCTCGCTATAGAGCAGCATGAACTTACTGCACCAGCTTCAAAGAAACTAAGCAGCCTTGCTAAACATTTTTTTGCACAAAAACTAAGAGAAACTCCACAAGAAACCCTCAACAACACCCCCGCCGATGAACAGGACATGGAGTGGGTTAAAGGTGAGCTCACAACCTGGAAAAAGCTACAATTCCCCTCGCTACATACAGTAAAAGAAGATGGAAGCATAAGCTACGACTTTTCTAAAGCCGACCTCACTAAGATTGAGTGCCTTTGTAGGTACAAGAAGGCAATTAAGCTTATGAAAGAGGATAGAGGGTATCGTGAATCTGTATTTAAGCTCGTTTTTCGTGCCCCACACCACAACTTTGTTGATATTGCTGTGCAGTTTCCGGGACTTTCTAAGAAAATTACCTCTTGCTATGTGGATAAGCGCGTAAAGCGCCTTGCAAAAACCGTTGGCCTCTCTGTGAAGGAAGAGATAAAGGAAGGGATCGTCCATAAGGATGTCTGCCTACGCATAAATAAGCAGGATGAGCCTCTAAGCAACATGAAGCGCAAAATCACCTTCCAGGACATAAAGACAGGTAGAGATCGCGTTTTAAGCATCGACGAGATCTTTCACGACTTTCGTACAAAAGATTCAACAGGTACAAGCCCGTTTGAATTTACTGAAAATGGCGTAGACCTTTGCTACACAAAAGACCCTCTTATAGACTTTAAGAGCGATAACTGGTGGGAGTCACTTCCAGTTATAGAGCACCTTACACGCGATGAAGTTGAAGCTCGATATAATGTCTCAATGGCAGGTAAAAAATCGCTTCTTACAGTTAAGGCAACGCGAGAAAAAGACCCTCTTAACGTCCAGAACAACCATGCCTGGCTACAGTTTATCATACCCCTCAAAGATGGCACCTATAGCGTCCATGCTTTTGGTAAGTATGCTAGAGTCTATCCTCAGGGTACTCTAGAGAAGCTGCTCTTTATCTTTAACACCCATCCAGGTGTCATTGTTACAATTGATGAAAACGAGTTTTACTCACATCGAGAGCACACTGCTGTCACAAAGACCCTAACAGGTGCACAATTTGAGCGCCTTATGAGCAAACTTAAAAGCGACCTTGAAGCCTCATCTCAAGGCAATATCGTCTTCCAGGCTCAAGGACAAAACTGCTCTAGCTGGGTTCAGGATGTGCTTGATGAGGTGTTTGGCCAAGATGAACAAGGCCATAGTAGAATTCCTCGGCTCTTTGAAGTTCCTGTTGTTGAAGCGTCTGCACCATGGCTTGTTAACTACGCCATAAAAACAATACGCTTCGTAGAAAAATTTTCGCACCAACTTGCAAAAATCGTGCGCTTTGCAATTGCAAGACTTTTGGGTGGGAGAAACGCGATCATCACCCGAAGAGATGGGAAAGAAGTAGTAAACTCAACCATGACAAACGAAAGATGGCAAAGAGGCTACCTCACCCTCCCGGCACTTCTCTTTTCGCGAGAGAAGCAGCATAAGCTGAAAGAGGCTTTTAACACCTGTGTGGCTTAAAACAGATTAACATTAAGATTAAGAATTGCTTTTGCGACTCTTAATCTTAATCATTTAACTCCTACGACGTGGCACTGCAAAAAAGGCTAATGCCACAAGTAGAATGACTCCCCCCAATGCCCACGGCCAGTAGCGCGTCGTGAAGGCATGCATAAAGGTTTCGTCAACGCTATTTCCTGCAAAGAGCGTCGCCTTTTTAATCACATTTCCATCAGCAAGAAAGTGAAGCTCGCCAACAGCAAGACCCTGTTTTATTGGCAATGCAAGGTCGTGCCAAACAAGCTGACAGCGCACCTCAGGGGCTTCAGAAGGATAAAACGAGTGGGTTATCGCTTCTGTAGTATAGGTAGAGAGAGCCGATTTTGCGCCCACTATATCTTTTGTAAATGTCTGAGGGCCCGCTGTAAGGTAGGAATGGGTTACAAGCTCTTCATCAAAAGCTGCCTGAAAAAGCTTTACCGTGTCTTTGAAGCGCTCATCACGCGATTTTCCCTGCAACACAACAGCAATTAATGAACGGTTATTTTTTTCAGCTTGGGCAACAAGGCAGTGGCCAGCTCTTCTGTGATAGCCCGTCTTAATGCCAACTGCAGGAGCGTAGTAGGCAGCAGTACCCTTTACTAAAAGGCGATTTGTGGACTGTAGGTGCACAGCATCCTGCTTATTGGTTTTAGGACGTAAAAAACGGGGCTTTTTGGCCATTTCGCGAAACTGTGGATGCTTCATTGCTTCAACTGAGAGGATGGCAAGATCATATGCTGTTGAGACATGCTCTGGATGGTGCAGACCATGAGGGTTTTTAAAGAATGTTGAACGAAGCCCTAAAGAGCGCATGTAACGATTTACATCTTCTACACACTTCTCAATCGAGCCATTACCCATCACCTCTGCAAGCAGGTTTGAGGCATCATCAGCCGATACTACCATAGTAGCTTCTAGTAGGTCATAAAAGCGCATCTCTTCATCTAGCTTCAAACCCATGTGTGAGGCATCATGTTCAAGAACATAGGATGGATGATGCGAGAAGTTATTTTTGCTTTTTTGTGACTCATGCATCGACTTTATGGAATTAGTCGTTGCCCGTATTCGCTTATCAAATAGGTGCGGATGAAACTTCAAAGCATAAAGCGTGAAGGCAATTTTGGTGCAACTTGCTGGATACATAGGCTTGAAGGCATTTTTCTCATAAAGCACCTTGCCTGTTTTACTGTTGATAAGAATGGCACTTGTGCAGCCAAGATCAACCTTAAAGACTGCCCAAAGCGGGTTACAAAATAGAGTGAGAAGGATACCCAAGTAAACAAGCTGCATGCTAGCCTCCAATACAATTAGCTCTAGATATACCATACCGTAGGCTACAATTGCAATCATTTTTCAATAAAAATATATGTGATAATTCGCCCATGATTAGGGACTTTCCCTTTTTACACTAACGCCCTTTTAACACACGCCACAAAAGGTTCAAGATCGCCATCCACCGCCTTTTGTGTAAGCTCGTAGTACTCCTCTCGATGTACAAAAATAACGTGATTATAGGGTGTATATCGTCTAATTATGGCTATTAATATAAGCCTTGCCAACTCTTCATTATCCTTTTCAAAGGGCAGTATACGCATAAGCTCTGTGTGCGCCCAAGAGGCAATTGTTACATAGTCAGACCTTTTTTCAAGTAGCACCTGCAGGTTTTGAGCAAAAAGGGCCATTCTGGCATTAATTGCACCTGAATGTACGCCTATTGAGGGCGTGTCAGTTGTTCTATAGTCACTCGAAGAGAGCTTTGCATGTATCTCTCTGATATCAAAAATTATCCTTGCGGTATCTGTAAAGGCAAGAGGGTTCTGTAAAATCGTTTCCTCAACAACTTGAACCGCATTTTTGTACCTTTGTAGCCGCTTTTCATCGAACAAAGAGCATGATGACACCCCTTCATCTTGTGACTCTTCAGCTAGTGAGCAGAGATGGTTTCCTTTGGGTGAAACCAAAAAGCCTGGATTCATAAAGAGAGGCATGTTATCAGTAAATTTCGTCGGATAGGGTGAATGAAAAGCTTTTAGCTGCCCCTGCATTGCATTAACCCAAGGGATAACGCTATGTCGCAAATAGTTTGCAAAAATTTTATAATCTGACTTAGTCACCGCCTGTTCTACAGCCTGCACATAGACAGGATGCGACGGAAAGACGACAGGGGGAACACCTCCGTAACGAACAAGAATAGCATTTACCAAAATTCGTGCAAGCCGGCCATTGGCTATGCTAAAGGGAGTGATACGAGAAAGTTCTATATGCACATAGGCGGCTAAATCTATCGCATCAACTCCATTATGAATACGTTCAATTATTTTATCGCCCAAGCTTTTCATCTCAGCTGCTATAGTGGTGTAGTCCGGTGCAATTTGAAGCCCCACCTTTTTCCATATAGCTCGCTCTTCGGGACTTTGAATCCGAATTAATCCCGAATGCTCAAGCTTCTTAAATAATCCTTCAAACAAGATACGTTCATTTTCCGGCAATAATTCTGCATTTTTTTTGTATATCGGAACGTTATTCTCCGATCCATAGTATCGGGGATTTTGACGATAGGTGCCTGGATTAGCTAATTCTTCCTCTAGAAGTCCTTGAATAAGGTATCTATGAAGGTCTAAAATATACTGAACAGTTTGTTCGCTACTTATTTCTAAAGGTGACTTCTCCTGAAAAAAGGTATTCTCGACAAACTGTGTGGCATTTTTAAAATTTTCATAAACAGCGGGATCCATGTGATATTTAAAACTTCTACCAGTATCGTGATCTATAGTATAGCCAAGTGCTCGAGGGGGAAGAGCCGGCTTTCCCGAGTCATTTTTTTGAATATACTCAAAAACCTTAGCTGCATTCTTCTCACAGACAATTTGCGTATCTATAACTTGCCGAATATCACAAGCCATAGTCCCATTACGCACAACCTGCTCCCCCGGATGAACAAAACGGGTGATATAGGGCCTAAATGAGGTGTGAGCTATTGAGCGATCGTGTATGACTATTGAAACCGCTTGAGCGCCACTAAAAAGCCCAAGAGTTAGCAGCGAAACGCCAACAACCTTTGCAACAGTACATGCTGCCGAAGCCAGAGTTTTGATAGACCTCCCAAACGAAAGCGAGCAACTTTTTGGCTTTTCTTTTGTTTCATCAATATAATGCGCATTTGTTAAAGAACTAACAGAAGTTGTGGTCATATAAATAATAATAGTAGATTAAAAGCGGCATATTATCGCGCCTAAGGATATTATTAGCGAGTAGATTTTGTCTCTAACACCCCCATTTTTTTCTTGTGCACAAAAACTCTAAAAAAGGTAAGCTCCAATAAACCGTTATAGGAGAACAAATGATGCGCGCTTATTTAGCTCTACTCGTGCTCACACTTAGCAACTGGCTCTCTGCTGACAATCAGACGCCCACACTAAGCCCTGTTTTGACAGATCGCCACCTACCTTTTCGTGTAGCAATCAAAAAACGAGACTTTGAATTGCCTATGGGAGTGCAGTCCTATATACACGCTACATATGATGGCAAAATTCTCCTTGTTACAGGGCGTATTGGCGGCCTACATGGCTTTACAAATGAAAGTGAAGATAACTTTCCGATACGAGAGCAAAATACCTTTGTCTTTGTTATAGACCCTGTGAAGAAAAAAACCTACACCCGATCACTCTTGGACCCAGATTCAGGGTTAACGACACTGCAGATAGACCTACTTTCAGTAACAGCTGCACAAGGCTATCAGAAGGGAAAAACACTCTATATTACGGGAGGATATGGCTTTAATTCTGCTACCGGCAATTTTGACACTAAAAACGCCCTCACAGCTATAGATGTACCTGGTTTAATGCACTGGGTGCAAAAGCCCTATCACTGTGAAACAGCAGCCGAACACATCCGCCAGCATCTGCCGCCACAGCTCGCTTCGCCCGCCGCCGCCGGTGGCCAGCATCTGCGCAGGCTCCACGCCCATCTCGCCCAACACGTTCAGGCAATCCTTCAGCGAATAGCTCACGCCCTCCATCACCGCGCGGGTCAGGTCACGCTTTTGGTGCATGGCCGAAAGCCCGAAGAACACGCCCCGGCAGTCGGGGTCAAGG
>JAYRNE010000109.1:0-3515 GCA_041912355.1 Chlamydiales bacterium | reverse complement strand
CCTGATCTATTTCATCAATCAGCTTAAATAGGCTGTTCACAATTTCCTCATCGGTTTCTCCGGCTTCTGGCAATGTACGTCTTGTAGCAAGGGTATGGGCTTCTATAAGTGCGTAAGGATCGGATGTTCTATTGATGGGGTAGAGCTTTACAAAAGCGTTTAGCTCAGCACTACCCTTTTTAGGCTCATCTATCATTGTCATTGCGATATTTCGAAGACCTTCAATGAGCACTCGTGGATCGCGAAATTCATTAGCGATAAATTTTTTCTTTACATCTAGGGCTCCGTCAATATTCGTTAGTAGCTTTTCATCAAGTGCATTTCCATATTCCTGTCTATAGATGGCAACTTCAGCTTTGATGTCATCGAGCTCTTCGGTTGTCTCGGCATCAAAGATTCTTTCTATAACTGCAGAGAGGGTTGCTTGTAGCTGTTCCGGTGACGGTTGAGGAGCAGGAGGTTCTGCCTGTGGTGGGGGTTGCTGCACGGGCGAAGCTGCGGCTTCTGTGGTAACAGTATTGATCTTACTTATAAGCTGCTCTAGTGGAGTTTTGGAAATATGCTTGCGTAAGAAACGTTCATTATAGCGGTCAACTTTGCCAATCAGTACTTTGGTAGCGTTTAGGGCGGTAACACGGTTTTCATTAGTGCATGCATCAAATAATTTACTTATTTTATCGATTATGTCGCCAATGTAATAAGGGCCGAATCCAAAATTGCCGAGAAATTTTAAAAAGTTTTCCTTAATTCCCATATCTTTTTCGGGAATCGCCTTGAGCTCGCCGTTTACTAGTTTTAGTAAGACGCGGTCCTTATTCCCATGTGTGTCTGTAGGTTGGGAAGCAAATTGCTGTAGCGATGCCCAGGAATCAATCATAAGTTCCTCCTCTCTACATTATATAACATATTTTAGATTGTGACTAGGATAAAAAGGACCTAAAAGGGCCGAAGGCATCTGGAGTGCGGTGCAGTTATGCACCGCTCTGGATTTTGCCGAAGTCCTTTAATGCTTAAACACTTAGGCAAAAATTGAAAGCGGTGCATTACTGCCCCGCACTCCAAAGCCTTCGGCAGGTCTTTTTTAGGGCTGAGTGGAGGCAGTAGCTGATGCTGCTGCTGGTGTCTCAGGTGCAGGTGCCGCCGCTTGAGCTACAGGCTGAGGAGGTGCCATCATGCCTTCATAGCCCATGTAGCTTAATGAGGCTAAAAAGGCAGCTCTTGCAAGGTGTATTGGGGTGGCAGCTGCTAGACCAAAGAGGGCCGAGGCACACGCTGCAACGCCGCAAGCTATAAATATAGCAGGCTTAAACTTGTTGTGGACTTCTTGTATACGCTCCATAGCGAGTTTTGATGCGTCGGCTCTAGCATCTTTGCCAAAGTTACCTTCTATAAGCTTTTGGATGTATGGAGTTATTGTCCATATGCAACGGGCGGCTGTATAGAGAACGGTTGCAGGCTTAAAAAGGCCTGTAAGCATGCATCCAGTGAATAAAATTTCAGGGATAGAGCGTGCTATCTTGACTGCCTGCTCTTTCTGCTCAGGAAAGGTATTTTCGAGCTTTGTTATAATTCTTCCTTCTAGCTCAGCATATTTAGCTGGAGCAGTTGAGATAAACTCTTTTGCCGTAGTGAAGGCATTTACTGCAAAATTTTTGATGTTTTGTGGGAACTCTCGGGGTATAGCCGCTGCCATAATAGGTCTCCTTATTTAATTTACGGATTAATAGTATGTCTACTGTTTAAAGATAGTATAAAGAGCTTAGCTTACATAGCATAAAAAGCTCTTGAGATAACTTCCTTCTGGGTGATAAATATTAAGTGGATGATCTAATGCTAGGCGATGATTCTGGATTATGCGTAGGTCCCTTTTTGCCTCGCGTGATGCGTGAAAAAGCATTTTTATAAAGAGGTCCTCATCCACATGATAGCTACAGGAGCAGGTAAGAAGAAGTGAATTTTTTGGCATCTTGGCAAGTGTTGTGCGGTTAATTTCCTGATAGCCTCTTATAGCTGCCTTTACATCAGATTTTCGCTTGGCAAAGGCAGGTGGATCTAAGATTATGATGTCATAGTTAAGAGGTTCATTTTTCAAAAAGTCAAAGCAGTCTGCAGCGTATTCCTGATGCCTTGTCTCCTCAAAGTTGTTTAGCCACATATGCTTCTTTGTTTGCTCTATAGCCTCTTTAGATATGTCTACAGAGGTAACAAAGCTTGCTCCCCCCTTTAAGGCGTGGCAGGAAAAGGCCCCTGTATAGCTAAAGCAGTTTAGCACCTTTTTGTTGAGGCTAAGCTCTTGTATGAGCCTTCTTGCTTCACGAAGGTCCTGGAAAAAGCCTGTCTTTTGGCCTTTTAGAGGGTTTACATGGAATTTTAGGTCATCTTCAAACACTAAAATTTCTTGGCTTTCTTTGCCATAAAGGGTTTTTCTTACTTCCTTAAGCCCCTCTTCTTTGCGTGAAGGGCTTGTAGAGGATTCATAAATCCAGCTTGGTTTAGTAAGTTTTTGCAAAATTTCTACAATTACCTCCCTAAGCCGTTCCATGCCAAGGGTTGAAATCTGGATAACTAATACATCAGCATACTGATCTACAATAAGTCCGGGCAAAAAATCGCCCTCTGCATTGATAAGGCGTATGGCATTTGTTTTTGTGCCTATGAGGCTTTTACGAAGCTCAACTGCTTGCTTGATGTGGTTTTCTAAGGCATCTAGGGGTTTTGTAGAGTCAAAAGTAAGCATGCGCCCTGTAATGTTGGAGCGCTTATTAAAGTAGCCATAGCCAAGGTGCTCTCCCTTTATAGAAGCGACAGGAAGAATATCCCCATCAGTAAATTCTGGTAGAGTTTCTATTGCCCCAGAAAATATCCAGGGATGGCGAGAAAGGAGTGACTTCTCCCGGCCGTTTTTAAGTATAACTTTCACTTTGAGATCTCGCGTTTGAGTAGGTGTAGGAAAGGGCTGCTATGACGCTTAGGGCCGAAACAAAATAGAGCGGATAGCTCGTTGAGAAGCCTGCGATAAAAGAGCCAATAAGAGGCGCTGTGATGTATCCCCAGTTTTCTACGCTGTAAAGTATGCCTTGTACGGTGCCTTGTGTGGCCTTTGCCCCTTGTAGCGAAAGGCGGGCCTCAACGCAGGTAGCAAGTACAGAAAAGCAGAAGAGTATCGCAAAAAAGCCCATAAACCATAGGGGGCCAGTGTTTGCCATGCAAAGAAGCATCGTAAAGCCGCATAAGCCTATAAAGAAGAGATGAACGCTCTTTGCAATCTGGTTAGCATAGCGCACGACGATAAACTGGTTGAGAGAATAGGCAAGACCAACAAGTGAGGCAAAGTAGTTGACTATGTATGGGTTGTTGCCAATTTTTTCAAACAGCATAAAAGGGGTATATTTTATAAAGACCGAGTAGCTACAGACCAGCATAACGAAGACGAGAAGAAGCGGGTAGTTATTGCGTACAAGGTTTTTAAGGAGTGCTAAAGTTGGATTTTTTTTGGGGCTTTCTGTGCAAGTAAT
>JAYRNE010000108.1:0-1920 GCA_041912355.1 Chlamydiales bacterium | reverse complement strand
CTCAGTTTGCGCACAAATGACAAGTGAAAAAGTTGGCAGGGTATGCCCCGAAGAAATTCTTAATTTTACAGCAGTAAGTACTGCATGCCAAGAAGCCCAGCGCTCGCTTTCAGTTCTCAACCTCACATCAGGTTTGATGTTTGCTGCTGTTCCTTGCGCACTAGGGTTACTTTACCTAGCACAACGTAGACAACGGGGTGTAGAGTATGTCGGGGACGGCTCCGTCGACATTTACGAATAAGAGCCGATGTCGAGGGACAAGCCCTCGACATTTTACGTACACTTAAGGAACAAGCGACAGGTTGTAGTACTTATGGCTGCCTACTGGGTAGGCAATTTCTGACCTTTCAAGTGTATTAGATGCAGGATTTAATGCAGTGAAGATGCGACAAGCTCTTTATGTCTTGCCCAGCAGCCGGCGTATTCTTTGCACGAGAGGGGCACGTTGTGGCCCTCTTTTCCGCCGCCTTTCATCAGCGAATAGAGTTCAGGAAGCATGATGACAGTAGCCGCTTCACCTGCTTGTTCTACTGCCTTATAAAAAGAGGTCGTCTCGTAGTCGATTACTTCATCAGTAGGAGAGACGATAATCCATTTTTGTCCACGTATTTCCGACCAGTCTTTTAGGGGGTAAAATTCCCATTTTGTAGCTTTCATTTGAAACTGCTTTTCGATTTTAGCCCAACTAGAAAAGGAGCGCTCGTTACAGATTGGCCCATTCGGATGCAGGCGCCGCACGCTCGTACCCACGGGGCCACCTAAAGAGCGGGCGTGAATCAGGATTTTGCTTTCAGCCACGCCGCGCCTTGTGAGATACTGAAAAACAGCATCTCCATCCAGTACAAGATCTTCTGGCTGATAGGGCATCCCTGCACTATAGCCGACCCCCCTATAGTTAAAACCACACACATTACAGCCAGTCTCCTTACTGTACCAGGAAAAAACCCTAAGGTTGTCCTCATAGCTTTCGCCATTGCCATTGAAATAGAGTATCCACGGCTTCTTGGCGAACCTTCGTTCCTCATCAGCCCATACTATAGCCCCATCAATGGCTATTTTATCTGCTGTAAGGGTTGAAATGCGCTCTATTTGGCCTGGGGAACTCTCCCGCAGAGAGTCAAGCTCTCTCAGTCGTTCAATTTTAAAGGATAGGGAGGGAAGTATGCGAAAGGCCGCCTTTTTCTTATAAGGCAGGTGAAGTACTGATTGTTTTGCCCAATTAGAGGGCCACTCAGCTCTCTCATTAATCATAAAATAAATTATACAAAAACTAGCCACTTTAGTGCAATTTAAATTATTTATTTATATAAAATTACCCATTTGTTACTATAGAGTTGGAGGCAGGCTATGGATTTTACTCCCATTACCCCTACTCAAGGACGGGCGGTACAAGCTGCAGAAGGCCAAGGGCCCCGCCGCCCGGCTAACGAAGAGACTGTAACTCGTTTAGCAGAAAAACTCTTTTCTAAGGGGTTTTTACCATCGAGAGATGTAGAAGAACTACAAGTTATTGCTAGCGCACCTGTTCGCCAATTTCTACTCATACAAAAATCTGAAGACAAGGTTATTATGGATGCTGCAACCCGCATTTGCGAAAGTTTTGGTAGCGGCAGACTAGCAGAAGATCTTGAAATCCTTAAAACCGCTTCACCAAAAGCTAAAACAGCAATAAAAGCGATGGCAACAGCCCTCATCGCACTAAATTCCAGGCGCTCTCAGGTGCTAGGAATTATAAAGCAGTCTATGGAAGGCAAAATTGATCCTACAAAACTACAACCCCTCATTGATGACTTTAACGCGCAGCCAAAACAACCTCTTCCTGAAGGAAAAGTTATCTTGGAGTTTGCTGAGGGAGCTCTTGTTATTGACGATCGATCAAAGCTCGTATTTAAAAAAGCAACTCTAGAAAAAGTTCCCCTT
>JAYRNE010000107.1:0-2578 GCA_041912355.1 Chlamydiales bacterium | reverse complement strand
TTACAAACAGGATGTCGTTGAGGGTGTTTTAGCGCTTATCTCGCAATCGACTTAGGCAAAATTGAGAGCGGTGCATACTGCCCCGCACTCCCAAATCCCTTCGGGCGGTAGAAGTCTAAACTTGAAGCCCACAATGCAGGATGCATTGTGGGCAAGAAGAGTTAGATTACGTAAATGGTCTTTGCTTTTGAAGGGATGCCGTTGGCAACAACTTCAATTTTGCTTTTTCCTGATTCTATATTAGCAGGCACATCAAAGAATGTGTGAACATGCTTATTTGATGCCACGCCCATATAGCTATGATCATGCGTGCGGCAGTAGAATACGTGGCCTGTAGCTTCATTTGTAATGCGCACAAGCGGGTAGTTTGTGGCGTTGCCAAAATCATCGCCTAATATACCACCTTGAGACATGCCGTTAAATCGTATGCCGCTAATTTTGTACGTAAAGCCTCGGGATACCTCTTTAGGAGATTCCTGAATTTTAGGTGCCCACTCTTTTTTGTAGTTTTGGTTGGCTGGAGTGTATATCTCCACGTCGTTACTACTATCTGTTGCTAGTACTTGCCCCGTTGGCAGCGTTAGAAGAAGAAAGTAGGCAGGTTCTTCTGATGCACGTGGAGGGTTCGCTTGTGGGATCAGCTCATTACTATCTAAGGTAAGTTCAAAGAAATGGGTTGGAGGGGTTATTCCTACATCGTCTGCATAGGGAGAGGCTGCTACAAGTACATTTCCGTTTGGCAATAGAGCCGCATGGGTGTCAACAGAGCTTAATTGCCCTTCGCCCATTATATAGGGAAATGTTGGTCCTTTCTTCCATTTTTTTGTGTGAGTACTATAAATAGCATTTTTGCCAGTATCAGCGCCGCCGAATGCAATGACAGTGCCATCTGGACGTAAGACTGTTGAGCCTATTTCATGGTCTGGGTAGGGATATCCGCCAGATCCTGTTGAGCCTGTAACGTAAATGTCGTTAGAGATCGGTTCTATAAGATCGCTAGCTTTACTCCATGAGCCAGTTTTTGGGTCATAAAGTTCGCTTCCAACCTGGTGTGAAGGCGATGGAGGATTAGGGTCGGCAACATAGAGGTCCACAACTAAAACCTTTCCATCCGGAAGTAGTGTCCACCCTTCTTCGTGGTTTGTACCAAGTTTATTGCGTCCTGTTGGCTTCCAAGTGAGGGTTTCTAAATCTAAAAGAGCAGATTTATCACACCATGAGCAGCCTAGCATAAACGTTCCATCTTCAAGAACAACTGATTGGGAGTCTCCGATGATAGGAGCAGGGTTCAATTCTGAAGCTGGAATCGGTTCAAAATTTGGAATATTAAATAAACCGAAAATAAGCGGATTTACACAGCAAAAGGCTGGTGGGTCGATCGTCGTCCAGCTATCAGTGACTGGATCATAAATCGCTACCATTGAAGCTTCTGTGAATTTATAATCAACACCATTATTTTCACCACCAGCAAAGATAACCCTACCATCTGCCAATACTGCTGATGCTGCAGCATAGGGGGAAAATGGGGCGCTATTATAATCTGGGAAGGATGCAAGCTGCGACCATGTGCCGTTTACATAGCTTCCATAAATATCAGGTGTTAATTTCCACACTTCATTAGAGCCTGCAGTTGGCCCTTGGTTTAGTACCAAGACGCTTCCATCTGTTAAAAGTAATGGAGCAGTAGCTCCACCTTCCGATTCGTCAAATGCTTCAAATTCTGGCTGATTTGTAAGCGGCTGCCAGCTTCCAAAGCCAACTTGGCTAGAAGATGATGAGTGTGATGATGAATGGTGGCGGCTTGCAAAGCAAGGTGCTGCTATCCCCACAAAAATGTGAAGAGGGCAAGTGCGCCAAATGAGCTGAACTTTTTCATAATGTTTTGTTCCTTATAAATAAAAAATTTACTGATTTACGGCCATTTGATAAAATTTTAATCCCTGCATAAGTGCCTCTTGTGGGCCTACTGTATATTGGTTTACTGGTGTTATTTGTACAGGTATTGACATGGGGACGTTAAGGGGCTGTGGCTGATTTATTTGGACAGCCATTGAGCCTGATACTGTTGCTACTTGGCCTGATAGATTGTCTTGCGAAGCTTCTCCCACTTGAACGCCAGAGATCGTAAAAGTAATGCCCTCTCGTTCTGGAAAGACGATGACAAGAAGCTGGTTATCAGTAGTATTTTGTTCTGCTGTTACCTTTAGCGTGGGGTAGTTATAAAAGGTAACCTGCGTAAAGCCGCTACTATAGCTAAACTGCGCATCTTCCATTTTAAAATCCCCGTAAGGGTTTTGTGCCATGCACAACGAAGTAAGGAGCAAAAATAAAGTAAAAAGACTCGTGAGTTTCATAGGGTTCCTTTTATGCTTATTTTTTTTATATATAAAGTGGGCGCACATTTTGCAACTGCTTTTTTATAATGCAGCCCTTCCTCTTTGGAGTCCCCAAGCGACAAGGTCGCTGATACCGAAAAGTAACAGGGACTTTTTAGACAAAAAAAAGACGAATCCTACACAATAATACTCTCTAATGATTCGTCAGAAGTTAGAGAGTCAAAAAACGGGATCAAAGTCCC
>JAYRNE010000106.1:0-2478 GCA_041912355.1 Chlamydiales bacterium | reverse complement strand
TCTGTTTTCCGCTGTCCATCACCATTATCGTTTTATCGTTCCTACCATGGATATACACTTATAAATATGGGTAAGCGATTTTCATTATTTGGGGCTTATCAGCATCTTTATTTTTTTGGATGTAGGCGACAAATTCATCGCGAAACTCCCTTATGGCGCTTAGTATTGGAGGGGCAGCTCCAACAGCAAGGGGGCAGAAGGAGTTTGAAATCATGCTTTTACATACATCATCAATTGTTTCTAGGTCTTTATAAGTGCCGCCGCCTGCTAATAGCCTTGCCAAAATCTGCACTGTCCAGCGCGTTCCTTCGCGACATGGCGTGCACTTGCCGCACGACTCATTTTGGTAAAACTCCATGAGGCGATGAGCTACTTGTACCATGTCGGCGCTATCGTCCATAACGATTATAGAGGCAGTTCCCAAGGCGCTTTTTCTTGCTGCTAACGTTTCAAAGTCCATCGAGATATCAAGGTCCTTTGCTGTTAATAGCTCACAGGATGAGCCTCCTGGGTAGCAGGCTTTAAAAGTTCTTCCAGGAAGCATGCCGCCAGCGGCATTGATAAGCTCTTTTAAGGGTATGCCGAGGGGGAATTCGTAGCAGCCTGGTTTTGCAATCTGGCCGCTAATCTGAAAAATTTTTGTGCCGCGGTTTTTGGGTTTGCCGATACTTGTAAACCACTCTACGCCTCGGTTTACAATGTGGACGATATTGCAGAGCGTTTCTACATTATTGATGATAGTAGGTTTGTTATAGAGACCATTCGTTGCAGGGAAGGGCGGTTTAAGGCGGGGTGTTGCCCGGTAGCCTTCTAGAGAGTTTAGCTGGGCAGTCTCTTCTCCTGCTATGTAGGCGCCAGCGCCAGGATGCACGATAATTTCCAGTGAGCCTAAGTAGCCTTTAGCCTTTGCTTGCTGTACGGCGTTTGTAAGTTTTCTCATCCCTTCAAAGTATTCGCCTCGGCAGTAGATAAAGGCTTTTTTTGCTCCAATAGCATAGCTTGTAAGAATAATGCCCTCTACTATCTGGTGAGGGTCTTTTTCGATGAGCAGACGGTCTTTGAAGGTGCCGGGTTCACTTTCATCTGCGTTGCAGACGACATATTTGGGAACATTTCCATCTTTAGGAATAAAGCCCCATTTATTGCCCGTTATAAATCCGGCCCCTCCTCGGCCTCTAAGTTCTGACTGCTTTATCATGTCAACAAGGGTAGCTGGAGGTATGTGGGGAATAGCCTTCTGAATAGCCTTATAGCCGCCATTTTTTTCATATGTCGCAATGTTTGCTTGATCAGGATCATGGACATATGCTGTTAATACCTTCATCTCATCCATTTTTTACCTCTTCAAGCGTAATAGGGGAGGGATGGCCTTTGCCTTTTTTGGCTTCTTCAAAGATGGTGTCGATCTCTTGTTCGTGTACAGGGCCAACAACCTTTTCATCTACAAGCATCATGGGAGCTTTATCGCATGCGCCAAGACACTCTGACCGTATAAGTGTGAATTCACCACTTTTTACTTCGGGGCGGTTTGAGAGGCATTCGATAAGTCTATCGCAGCCGCGGAGCATGCAGGAGGCATTTTTGCAGATGTGGATAAGATGTTTGCCAACAGGTTTTTCAAAGAACATATCATAGAAGGTAACGATGCCATGTACCTCTTCGACGTCAATGCCAAAAAGCTCGGCTACTTCTTTTTGTACTTCTAGGTGCAGGTAGCCTACTTCATGCTGCACAAGGTGTAGGGCAGGAATGAGGGCAGAACGCTTTTCAGGATAGCGCGCTTGGAGTTTTCGTATAGCATCTTTTATTTCTTCAGTAAGCATTATCGGTCAACATCTCCTAAAATGGGATCAACACTTGCAATCGCCACAACAACATCAGATATAATAAGCCCAGGCACAATTTTTTTAAGGACCTGCACATGTGGGAATGAGGGAGAGCGCACGCGAACGCGATAGGGTTTATTTGATCCATCAAATTCTACGTAGTAGCCAAGTTCGCCTCGGGCAGATTCAACACAGGTGTAGATTTCGCCCTTTGGTGGGTGAATGCCTTCAGAGACAAGTTTAAACTGGTGGATAACAGCTTCCATGCTGCGGGCAAGTTCGCTTCGAGGTGGCAATGCTACTTTGCGGTTATCTACAATAACAGGCCCAGGCTTTAGCTTGTTTAGTGCCTGATCTACTATAGATATGCTCTCGCGGATCTCCTGCATGCGTACAAGGTAGCGGGCGTAGGCATCGCCTTCTTGGTAGGTTGGAATGTCAAATGTATACTCTTCGTATCCAGAGTAAGGGTATACTTTGCGAATATCGTAAGGAACTCCGGCGCCGCGTAAGACAGGCCCTGTGCACATATACTGGTATGCAGTCTCTTTGTCGATAACAGCAACGCCCTTTAGCCGCTCACACCAGACGTAATTTTCTGTAAGCAGGTTGTCAAGGTCTTTAAGAGTTTTTGGGAACTCATTGAGGAACT
>JAYRNE010000105.1:0-3215 GCA_041912355.1 Chlamydiales bacterium | reverse complement strand
TTAGTTCTTTGTGGTCAGGGATGATAACCGTCTTGCTGCCCTTTCTGAGTTTACGATGGCTGCCTTTGCCCTGTCCTTTTACAACCTGAAAGCCCTTTTTCTCAAAGAGCTTAATCATTTCTCTTCCACTTAGAGGCATGGTCCCTCTTTTTTTATTATCTTCATAATACCAAATATAGTTGGTAATGTCAAGAGGTCTCAAAATTTTGTCCTGTCTACGCTTACTTGGGGCTTAAGTCAATGGTGGCAACTTAAGATTTTTTCTTATTCTTATTTTCGAGGGCCCTAACGAATTCCTCGTGGTTGGCATAGAGTGCTTTCATGTTATCCTCTGTGAGTGGTAACCATTTAACGCTACTCGCGTCGCTTCCTGGCTTTAGATCTAGTTGTAGGGCCTCTTTTGGAGAAAGGTGCTTGTGTGCAACAACGGTTTCTATCCAGGCATTGTCTGTATTTCTTGGATCGTCGACATAGCCTTCATAGACTTTTGTGGCAGCTGTCATATCAAGTAAAATGCCAGTTTCTTCATGTAACTCTTTCATAAGAGTCTTTGGAATATCATCGCCTGCTTCTACCATGCCGCCAGGTATTGCCCACTCTCCAGTGTCTTTGCGCTGAATAGCAACCATTTCAAGCTCAGAAGTTTTGGGGTTGATGCGCGTGATAATTGGATCAGCCGCATGATTTGGCCCCCATCTGCCAAGTAGGCCTCTTCCTTGTAATCCAGTGCGTCCACGTGGGTTTAGAGGAAGCCCCGTCTTATCATCATACTGGATATCGCCCTCATAGCTTTTAAGGATCCGTGTAACCTTCGAGAAATCTGCAGGATCTGCCCACAAAGGTTCTGCCAAAACTCTCTCGTGTGTGAATGTAGCCGGCTGATAATTAGGAAATGGCACCTTCCAGCTTACCTGATTATCTGGCACCTTCGTGCGCTGAGGGTATCCTTCAGGCTGTCCCGACCTTGCTTTCTGATGTGCTTTTGCCATTTGGGGCTCTCTATTTTTCTAGTTGGTAGTGGATGCATCCATTCTCCTCTACTTCTGCTAGCGCTATCATAGCATCATCATAAATGCCTTGTCCATTGGCTGTCATTACTTTTATTTGGAATTTATAGGTGGCAAGAGGGTGGGTCACTCCTGTCACCTATTCGAATGCCAGGACTGACCCGTTTTTAGGTTGAAAGGCTACTGTTTATTAAGAAAATCTTTTGTTATATGGTAGCCTGCTGCAAAGACGCCTGTGGCCATTGCTTTTGCTGGCCCACCACGTGCAAGCTGGCTTACCTTGTCAACAGTAAGTCCATTTTGCCAGCGGGTAAGCGCTGTATTTGCAGCGTGGCCTGCAAGGCTGCCTAAGGCGCCAGATACAAAACTTGATCCATATGTAACTGTTTTACCATCACCAAGGTGCTCTTTTGCAAGGGCATTGATGTGTTTGCTTGCACTCATACCCATAACGAATGCTGTTTCTTGAACAGCGATTGCACCTAACTGTCTAGAAGACAAGTTGCGAAGAGCATGCATTGGGGTTTGCCCAGCTGCCTGGCCATTAAATACCGCAATTGCCGGACTAGAAAGTCCGCCTACCACAAAAGAGCTTGCGGCTGTTTCAAAAAGGGTTGGTGCCTTTCCTTGCCCATGGCCTACAAGTTCCTGCACTTTTTGCTCTACAGTCTTTTGAAGGATCATTTGCATGCCAACGATGCCTGCAACTGTTGGGGCTAACCTACAGCCGCCTTTAAAGGCCTCGCCGGGACCCATTCTGGGTATTGGTTTTTCAAGTTGCTGTGCAGTTTTTGCTGCAAAGCCGTAATAGGGCGGTATGATTGCGACTCCAGCCGCAAAAGGTGGAACTACCCATGAAGACCATATGGTCTGATCTGATGATGACATAATAACTCTCATTTAAGATTTTTAAACTGAACGAATAACTGTATATTGAAAAATGTGGTGTATGTGTGCGCGCTACCGCACGATCAGGACAGCAAAAATCGAAATGAGAGAAGCCGCAAGCCATGAATATGCATTCATGCAAAAGAGGGGGTTGTTGTGGCTATTTAGTATCTCATGTTTGTACATGCAATAAAAAATAGCACAAATAGCCGTTATACTCAATAAGGTTATTTGTTTAGTCTAGGAAGGGGGTCAGTCCTGACCCCTTTTTGACCCCTTTTTTAAACGACTTCGAGAATTGGTTGCCACTGGTTTTGCTATACTTTTTGCTGTACTGTTTTTACGGATATTCGTAACATTTGTGCGCTGTACGGGAGTCGTGAGAGGAAATACTATACTACAGATCTATTTTATCAATTTAGCGGAGGTGCTATGAAAGTACATATTATAATGCATGAAAGTTTTGAAGCTCCTGCTGCAATCGATACATGGGCAAAAAGCAAAGATCATAATATAGAATATACCAAACTTTATCAAAATGAACACTTGCCGGAAGATGTAGATGCTTTTGATTTTTTAGTCGTTATGGGTGGGCCGCAATCACCTGCAACTACATGTGAAGAGTGTTCCTATTTCAATGCTAAAAAAGAAATAGCATTTATTAAAAAGGCGATTAACAATGGAAAAGCTGTATTAGGTATTTGCCTTGGAGCACAGCTGATTGGCGAAGCGCTTGGTGCAAAATTTGAGCATAGTCCCAATAGAGAGATAGGGGTGTTTGAACTCACGTTGACCGATGCTGGTAAAAAAGATCCTCTTTTTTCGTCCTTTCCAGAGGAATTTTTAGTCGGGCATTGGCATGGTGATATGCCCGGTTTAACAGAAGATTCTGAAATACTTGCTTATAGCAAGGGCTGTCCTAGGCAAATCGTACGGTACATGCCAAAAGTGTATGGTTTCCAGTGTCATTTTGAATTTACTGCTGAAGCAATTAATAAAATGATAGAAAATTGTTTAGATGAGCTAGAGAAGTACCGTTCGTTGCCCTATATACAAGACGCTTCTACACTGAGGGGTCATGATTATGCTCAAATGAATGATTATTTATATAAGTTTTTAGATTATATGGAATCTATTCAGGCTACCGTGCAATAAAATTCCTTTTTTCTATTTTGGAAGGGGGTTCTCTAATTGCGCATTAAAGTTGCAACATGTTTTTTTCTCTTTTTCTAGAACTTTGACTGTTTCATCATGGTGACATTTTCAGGGTTCTCTTCGGGATCTTATTGGAAAATTTTGGGTTTTTCCGTCCCACCATAT
>JAYRNE010000104.1:0-8414 GCA_041912355.1 Chlamydiales bacterium | reverse complement strand
GCTTTGGATTTTGCCAAAATATTCTGCCGTTAATTACTTCGGCCTAATCCAAAGCGGTGCATTACTGCACCGCACTCCAAAATTTTTTATAGACCCTTTAGGGTAACTTTCGCGCCAGCGGCTTCAAGCTTTTTCTTCATGTCTTCAGCTTCACTCTTAGGAGATGATGCTTTGATCTCCTTTGGTGCTGCGTCAACAAGTTCTTTAGCTTCTTTTAGGCCGAGACCGGTAAGTTCGCGAAGCACTTTAATGATGCCGATTTTCTTATCAGCAGCAGCTTCTGCAAGTGTTACCTGGAAGTCTGTAGCTTCTGCGCTAGCAGCTGGAGCTCCACCAGCAGCTGGTGCTGCCATCATAGCAACAGGTGCTGCAGCGGCAGCTTTTACGCCCCACTTATTTTCAAGCATTTCTTTAAGCTTTGACATGTCTAGTACTGTCAAGCTGCTTAGGTCTTCTGCAAGTTGTTCAAGATTTTTGCTCACGTTATTTCCTCTTACAATTGATAGTTAAAATATAAAGTTTTTGATTTAGCTCGCTTCTTTCGACTTATTATCGAGACAGTATACCACACTCGATAATAATGCGTCCATAACTGCCAGTGTTTGGGCAAGTGGCGCTTCGAGAAGTCCCAAGAACTGAGCTCGCATTTCGGGCTTAGATGGAAGCTGAGAAAGTCGCTTCATGTCTTGGGCGCCTATTAATAGCCCATCAACTCTTCCACCAAGCAGCTGAAAGCAATTGTCATTGCCTTCGCTATACTGAAGTACGGCCTTTGTTGCTTCGATAGGATCATTTTTTGGCATAATAATGCCGATATGTCCTGGAAGCGAATCAACAGAAAGCTCTACGCCAGATGCCGCAGCAGCTTTAATAAGTACTCGTTTACGAACTACTTCAAAATCTACACCCATTTTAGCCATTTGGCGGCGAAACTCGTTCGCTTTGTTGGCTGGAAGTTTAGCGTATTGGGCAATAAGATAAGAACCAGATCGTTCAATTTGGCCTTTAATCTCATCTAGGAGAAGCTGTTTTTCGTGTTTCATGCTTTTATGCTCCCTTTTGAGCTAGTTCAATTTCGCGAAGATCAAGTTTGAGGCCTGGACCCATCGTAGATGAGACGTATAGGCTTTCAAAAAAGTTCCCCTTGACGCTGCTTGGTCTTGATCTTGCAAGATTTGATGCAAGCGCACGAAAGTTAGCTACGAGATTATCAGCAGCAAAGGAGAGTTTACCAAACGCGCAATTGACGATGCCGTAACGGTCTGTTTTAAACTCAATCTTACCACCTTTTAGTTCTTGTACTGCCTTAGCGATGTCTGTCGTAACAGTTCCCGCCTTAGGCGTTGGCATTAACCCTCTTGGACCAAGTACTTTACCGAGTTTACCCACTTCCCTCATCATATCAGGGGTGGCAACTACGGCATCAAAACCTGTCCAGCCAGAATTAATTTTTTCAATAAGGTCGTCACTTCCCGCAAACTCCGCACCGGCTGCTAGGGCTTCAGCAATCTTGTCCCCTTTAGCAAGCACTAGTACAACGCATTTGTTACCTGTACCACTCGGTAGTGTTACAGTACCCCGTACGTTTTGGTCTGATTTACGGGAGTCGACCCCCAGTTTGAAAGCTACTTCTACCGACTGGTCAAATTTGACCGGTGGGCAGGCTTTCAATAATGCGATAGCTTCTTCAAGGCTGTACAATTTATCCTTGTCAACCTTCTTTGCTATCTCCCGATTTCTCTTAGTTAATCGACTCATAGTTTATGATTCCACTATATCTATGCCCATTGAACGGGCCGTTCCTGCTATGGTATTCATAGCAGCTTCAACACTTGCAGCATTCATATCCTGCATCTTGTCTTCAGCAATTTTGCGAAGAGCAGACTTTTTGAGTGTTCCAACCTTTGTACGGTTTGGAACTCCCGAACCTTTTTCAACACCACTTGCCTTCTTTACAAGCTCTGAAGCCGGTGGTCTTTTTGTAATAAATGTAAAGCTTTTGTCCTGAAAAACAGTAATTTCTACAGGAAGCGTATCGCCTGCTTTATCTTGGGTTTTTGCGTTAAACTCTTTACAAAACGCCATGATGTTTACGCCTGCAGAACCAAGCGCCGGACCAATTGGAGGTGCTGGGTTTGCTTTTCCCGCGGGAATTTGCAGCTTAATTACTTTTACAACTTTTTTTGACATTTTCTAATTCCTACTATTTTTTGGAGAGGCTTGGCCTAAATTAGATTACCCTAACTTTAGGCCCTGCCCCCCGAATTCTCTCAAATTATGACTGACTAGGCTCTTCAGTGGCTGCTTCGACCTGCCAGAATTCAAGGTCATCAACGCGGGTGTCACGTCCAAAGATGGAGACGAGCACGCTGAGTCGACCACGATCTGGGAATACCTCAACAACAGAACCTACAAAGTTGACGAACACGCCGTCAGTAATCTTCACCTTGTCGCCAGCTTCAAACTTATGCTTCTGGCTGACTTTAGATTTACGATCTTCGATATCCTTAAGAAGCTCTTCTACTTCAGCCTCTGTAAGTTCATTGGGTTTTTCTCCGCCCAAAAAGTCTACCACACCTGATGCATTTTTTACATACATCCATGAATCTTCGTTAAGAACCATCCGTACAAGAAGGTAGCCAGGCCATAGTCTTTTTTCGACAATACGCTGCTGGCCACGCTTTACTTCAGATACGTTCTCCGTGGGTAAAACCACACGTTCGATAAGATCTGTCATGCCATGGGCTGCGCGGTTTTCCTCAAGGGCCTTTTTTGCCTTTTTTTCTTGAGATGAAAGAACCTGAACTACGTACCACTTATGCATTTGCTACTTCTCCCTATCCAAAGATAAGCTTCATGAGGCTATCAAACCCATAAAGCACTCTGTGTACGATAAGGTCTGTGAAATATATTAACATCCCGAAAAAGAAGGTACTTACTACAACAATCTTAGCATAGGTAAATACCTCGCCACCTTCTGTCCAAGAGATCTTTGCAAACTCTGTCTTAATATCTTCGAAATACTCATACGCTCTTTTAATAGGCTGAGTAGGAGCACTTACGGTGCTTTCTTGCTTTTGACTCAAACTCATACGTTCGCTGCTACTTGTCATAGGTTTTTCCCAATCTGTGGGTGGCCTGGCCTGCATTAGTTAACCTAACACAGGCCCGGCTTCCCGTATTCTAAACGAGTGCGGAGGGATTCGAACCCCCGACCGGCGACTTTGGAGATCGCTGCTCTAGCCAGCTGAGCTACACACCCAGGTTATTTATTTTACCACAGAGATCACTGAGATCACTGAGAAGATTTGAGATTGGGAGAGAATTAACTCTCATTTTTCTCTTACTATCTCAGTGATCTCAGTGACTCCGTGGTTAAAACTTATTCAATAATCTGCGATACAGTACCAGCACCGATTGTGCGGCCGCCTTCGCGGATCGCAAATCGCATACCTTGTTCCATAGCAACAGGAGCAAGTAGTGCGCAGGTGAGTTCGACGTTATCACCAGGCATTACCATCTCAACGCCAGCAGGAAGCTCTGCAGTTCCTGTTACGTCTGTTGTACGGAAGAAGAACTGTGGACGATATCCCGTAAAGAACGGAGTATGGCGGCCGCCTTCTTCTTTTGTTAGTACGTACACGGCAGCTTTAAACTTCGTGTGTGGCTTTACTGAGCCTGGGGCGCAAAGCACTTGTCCACGCTCAACATCATCTTTACCAAGACCGCGAAGAAGAACGCCAACGTTTTCACCAGCGCGAGCTTCATCAAGTGTCTTGTTAAACATTTCAAGGCTAACTGCCACTGTTTCTGCAACTTCTTTCTTAAGACCAACAAGTTGAACCTTATCGTTCGTCTTGATAATGCCTTGCTCAACACGGCCAGTAGCAACTGTACCACGACCTGAGATCGAGAACACGTCTTCGATCGGCATCATGAATGGCTTATCAACAGCGCGTGATGGTGTTGGGATCCTTTCATCAACTGCCTGCATAAGCTGGTCAATTGTTGCTTCCCACTTTGGATCGCCTTCAAGAGCCTTAAGAGCTGAACCGCGGATGATTGGGCAGTTCTTATAGCCTTTTGCTTCGAGAAGTTCTGTCATTTCCATTTCAACGAGGTCGAGAAGCTCTTGGTCTGCTTCGCCAAGTGCATCGCACTTGTTGAGGTAGACAACAATAGCAGGAACGCCAACTTGGTGAGCAATAAGGATGTGTTCCTTTGTTTGCGGCATCGCACCATCTGTAGCTGCAACCACGAGGATTGCGCCGTCCATTTGAGCAGCACCTGTAACCATGTTCTTGACGTAGTCAGCGTGGCCAGGGCAGTCAACGTGTGCGTAGTGGCGGTTTGCGGTTTCGTATTCAACGTGAGTTGCGTTAATCGTAATCCCGCGTGCTTTTTCTTCTGGTGTATTGTCGATAGAAGCGTAGTCACGAAACTTCGCTCCACCCTTTTTAGCCAGACATTTTGTAATAGCAGCAGTCAATGTGGTTTTGCCATGGTCAACGTGACCGATGGTACCAATATTGACGTGAGGCTTGGTCCTCTGGAATGCTTCTTTTGCCATATTTAGTTTCCTTCTTAATCAAATGTAAAACAGACTCTGCCCAAAATAGGAATCGAACCTACGACCGCTTGCTTACCATGCAAGTGCTCTACCACTGAGCTATCTGGGCTTATCCTAAACTCCGGTCTTACCGGCCTTAGGCTAAATGCTTAAAGGCTATTAACCCCTAACTCTAGCTCTAATGGCGAGTGAGTGTAACGGGCATAGCAAATAAAATCAATTAGCAAAAAATTTTTACCGCAAAAAACCGCTATTTCTGCCTGTAAATAATGCGGGCTTTCGTCAAATCATAAGGCGACATTTCCACTGTCACCACATCTCCAACGAGAACTCTAATGTTTTTCATTCGCATTTTACCACAGAGATAGGCAGTTACACGAATGCCATTTTGCAATAACACCCTGAAGGTCATATTTGGGAGTAATTCTTCTACACTGCCGTCAATGCGAACTGTATCTTCTTTGCTCATTTACTCTCGTTGTGATGTAACTAGGAAAATTTTTACGCTAAAAATTGGTATAATTTAAATATAATCGAGGATTTTCGTCAACAAAAAAGCTTCGCCCCCCTCAAAAAGGACCAAAAGGACCTAAAGGACAAACAATAACCCTTCTGGTTTGTCCTTTTGGTCCTTTTTAAGGGGGCGAAGCTTCTTGTGTTAATTCTCCCCCACCTGATAAAGTTCGGGAATGATTTCGAAACAATGCGAAAGCCTAATTTGGGTTCATGTGACTTTACATGCCCCTAAAGATGCTGTGGAAGGATGGCAAAATGGCAAGCTGCACGTTCGGCTTCGAGCTATAGCGGAAAAGGGCCGAGCAAATAAGGCTCTTCTAGAGCTTTTATCCGAACATTTTTCTGTTGCGAAGACGCAAATAGAAATAGTATCAGGAAGCCAAAGCCGCAATAAACGAATTCGACTGCCTATTAAGGTGAAAGAGATATGACATTTTCATTATCACGTATACTTCTTATAGTAACATTAACACTTACATACTCCCTAAGAGCTGATGAAGAGGCAAAAGAGGAAAAAGAAGAAGTTTCCTCGCGAGATGTACAGGAGCTATCTCGCACAGAACACACTCTACAAATAAATGGGAAGGCACTTGAGTATGAAGCGATATGTGGCTCCCTTCCTATAATTAATGGCGATGATAAAACAAAAGCCAGTATGTACTTTACTGCCTACATACAAAAACAGCCCCAGGAACAAGCCGACAAGCGCCCTCTTATGTTTTGCTTTAATGGTGGCCCAGGCTCTTGCTCAGTATGGCTTCACATGGGTCTTTTAGGCCCAAAAATGGTAGCTGTCCAAGATGCAGCCTTCACAAAGCCACCAGGAACCTATAAAGACAACCCCAACACACTTTTAGATACAGCTGACCTTGTCTTTATAGACCCTGTTTCAACGGGTTTTAGCAAAACAACACCAGGCGTTGACCCCAAGCAGTTTCATAGCGTAGAAGGTGATGTCGACACGTTTGCTGAGTTTATCCGCCTCTTTTTAACGCACTATCACCGCTGGAAATCTCCCCGCTATCTAATGGGCGAAAGCTATGGCACGATTCGGGCAATAAGCCTTGCAAACTACCTGCACGATGTTTCATTCATTGATGTAAATGGCATAGTACTTGTTTCTATGTGTCTTGATTTTCAGTGGTATGACTTTGGTAATGGCAACGACCTTCCCTATGTGCTTTACCTCCCAACCTATGCAGCATGCGCCTGGTATCATAAAAAGCTTCCTGAAGAGATGCAAAAAAAGAGCCTACAAGAGCTTTTAGGTGAAGTTGAAGACTTCGCCTTACACGAATATGCAACATCGCTTATTTTAGGCGATCTTGCCGATCAATATAGCTCAAACGATATCTCTAGCCGCCTTGCTGACTACACAGGCCTTCATAAAGACTACATCAAGGCTCAACATAACAGAATTTTAAATACAAGTTTTTATCACGAGCTATTAAAGCATGAAGCCAAGGTTATTGGCCGCTTTGATGGGCGCTATAAAGCCTTTGATTCAAATAACCGCGAAGAGCCAATGTATATTGCCGACCCAAGTTTTGACGCCATCACAGGGCCTTTTACATCAGCATTTCAGCAGTATCTTTACGATGAGTTAAAGGTTGAAAAAAACGACCCCTACTATATCTTGAACGCAAGTGCCGTCTTCCCTTGGAACTTTAGCATAGACCGCCTACCTGCTGGCTATGGCTACGTCTACATGTCAGGAAAGCTCCGCACAATCATAGAACGCACGCCAAGCCTTAACGTTTTAGTGCTTAGCGGCCTTTATGACCTTGCAACCCCCTACTTTGCCTCAAACTACACCCTCAATCACCTGCGCATAGACCCATCGCTTAGAGGGAATATTCAAGTAAAAACCTATGAGGCAGGGCATATGATGTACTTAAATCCTCAGGCACATACTGCTATAAAGGGTGACTTAGTACAATTCTTAGCAAAATAAACCCTTATACCGGTGCCGGTGCCCGCACGCTTTGCAAAACGTGCGTTTAGGCAAATCATCCGGGCACGGGCTCGGGCACGGGCTCGGGCACGACTGCCTAAACGCATGTTATGGCAATGTGCTGGGCAAAAAAGGACGAAGGACCTAAAGGACACCAATAACCGTTATTGCTGTCCTTTAGGTCCTTTGTCCTTTTGGTCCTTCGTCCTTTTATGGCTTTTTGCCTTGGAGAAGCTCGTGCACTGTGGGCACATGCACTGTAGGCTTCTTAGGTTCACTTTCTAGCTTTTCTTGGTCTTCAACAACCTCTTCAGTAACACTTACGCTTACTGTTGAAGATGTTACAGTTGATGAGGACTCCTCTTCCTGATGTTCACCCTCAAAAGCTTCTATAAAGGGCGCATCCGGGCTAGAGATAGCAGCTAGTTTGTTTTCATGGTTATGTATAATTTCGTTAATCGCTTGCGCGTGAAGCTGAGCACTGCCGCGAGAGGATGGGTCGTGGTGAATAAGATCGAGTATTATCTGCTCAAAGCGATCACGCGTTGAAGCATTAGGCCCAGTACCCCCTTTTAAAACGAGCTTTGCCATTCGCATTTCACGATAACGCTTTAGCTCATACTCGAGCTTTGCTTCTTTAACAGCTTCAGGTTGCGTTGGATTGTTGAGATTACCCACATCTATCCATGGACCACTTTTTTCATAGAAAAGGCGGTGTAAGATACATCCTAAAGCATAAAGATCGGTTGCAAAATAGTCTTCGCCTTCTAATCTTTCATTAATAATTGCTTCCGGGGCAAGATAGCGGTCATTAAACTGGGCGCGGACACTCGCAGTGTCGTCTATATGGCGGCATCTTCCAAAATCTGCAATAGCAGCACGTATCACCCGCTCTTTACGTTTACCTTTTTTGGGGTAGTCTAAAAGCACGTTTCTGGCAGAAAGGTCACGGTGCACTAAGCCCTTTGCATGCATCGCGTCAAGACCTTCGATAAGATCTCGCGCAATGTAGAGTTTTTGTTTAAAGGAGAAGGGATACTTATCTGTAAAGGCCTTTGATAGCGTTCCACCTTCATAAAGCTGGCACATCATATTATAAATACTTTGCCCATCTTTTAACTTGCGCTCCGTACAAGCATGAAGCTCGACAATGCCATTTGCCCCCTGCATAAGCTTTAGCGCCCTCATCTCCTTTTCCATCTTTGTTGTTGAAGAGCAGCGTGCTACGAGTTTTGGATGGTCGGCGTCGTATAAGATGGATTTAGTAACCACCTTCTTCTCACCATGGCCAAGCTCCTTAACTCCGCGATCTTTTAGGTGAATAAATACCAATTGAGTATCTGGATCATATTCTAATGTACGCTCAAGGCCTGT
>JAYRNE010000103.1:0-3822 GCA_041912355.1 Chlamydiales bacterium | reverse complement strand
CACCAGCTTGTACAGGTATTGTAAGCGAGGAAATGGCTATCGTATCAAGAGGCTGAATGGGCCCAATGCCCCAATCCTGAAGCTGTATAAGTGCCTTTGGAGACAAAAATTCCCCACAAAGCTTGGGTGTTCCAATAGTTCCAGCTTCTAGAAGAAGTGGACGTACTCCCCTATCAAGAAGAGCGTTCATGCAGGACAAGCCTGCAACACCTCCTCCAACTATTACTACTTCTTCCATAAAATAACCTGCCAGCGAAAAGGAAAGCGCCACTTTATGGTATAGGAATGGGGTTTGACTTTTTGGATTAGGGCTTCAAGTTCACTCTTCCAAAAACCTCGCTCTATTGAGGTAATGCCATCAGCACTTATGAGCCTATTTGAGAATAAAGGGCCTGAGATGAGGCTAAAGAGCGCTTTTGCAAGCCTATGTCGCTGTAAGTCGTTAATGAGTACGGCTGAAGATGCTCTGTCATAGGCAGTATGCAAAAAAGCTTCTAGCTCACAATCTGTCATGTGATGGCATACTAAATTCGCCATAATAAGCTCTGCAGGCTCCAAAACATCTTGGCAGCGAAACTGCACGTTAGGGCAAGTGTGAGATAACGCATGACTTATCGCCTCTTTAGAAATATCGATACCAAGACATGAAGCTGGATAGCGTTTGGCAATAGCAGCAAGAAATGCCCCGTCGCCGCAGCCAACATCAAGGATTGTTTTGGGTCGAAGGTCGCGAATCAAGCGATAGGTATCCCTATGCATACCAAAGTACGATCCCACGAGAAAGAGCTTTTTAAGACAATCTTCGTATTCTTGGGGGCTATAATAGCCAGGCCCCAAATCCATCAGTTCTTTTTCTTGCGAGCGGGATTTCATAAATAGCCATTTAGGGTTACGTCCCAAGCTTATAATAACACTCGAGTTAGGTCAAGAGCCTATTTGGGGATAACTGCCCGAACCAGAGCGGCAAAGAATTGCCGCACTCCAGAACCCTTCGGGAAATTAATCCAAGCTCAAGAGAAGCCCCTCGAAGGTTAAGCCGGGGCCGAAGCCTAGGCCTACGGCGTATTTTTCTTTTGGCTTATTTTGTAATAAGTAGTTAAGCACTATTAAGAACGCGCTACTTGAGGTATTGCCAATGTCTCGCAACACTCGCCACGAAGTAGTAGTTTGGTGTGGTTGCAGGCTAAGTGCTTTTTCTACAGCATGAAGTATAGCTTTACCTCCTGGATGTATTGGCCACGCGCAGTCTTGTATAGCAATGTCAGCAGGGAGCAGCTTTTGACAAAAGGCCTTCACCTCTTTCTCAAGAAGCTCGGGCACATCTTTATTTAGGCCAAAAAGAAAGCCGTTATCAGAAATATCCCACGACATCTTCTCCCTTGTATCAGGCACGATCATGCTTTCGTGCTTTACTAAACGAAGGTGGCCCTTTTCTTTCTCTATAATACATGCAGCACTTGCATCTGAAAAGAGCGCATTACCTATCTGCAGCTCATGTGAGGGCAGCGGCTGGTAATGGAGCGAGCATAGCTCTGTACATACCGCAAGAACAACAGCTTTAGGATCCTGCTCGACAAAAGCGTGTGCCAACTGAAGCGCTTTAAAGGCACCAAAGCAGCCCATCATAGTAATGGCAAACTGCTTCACGTATGGGCTTAACGATAAAGCCTGCTGCAGGTATACCTGAGGGCCAGGAGCAATAAGGCCTGTGCAAGACACATAGATAATATGCGTGATGCTCTTCGGATCTTTTCCCCACTGCTTTAATGCCTTCTTGCATGCTCCCTCACTTAAAGCTGGAGCGTGAAGCTTATACTGCTCATTTCGCGCTTTTGTGCTAGGGTTCTTCAAAAAATTCCATTTTTCAACATCGTAGCAAAACTCTTCCAATACAGAATAGCGCGCCTCTATAGCCGATTGCGCATAGACCCGCTCAAGCCATGCTGTGAAAGAGGCATCAAGATTTGATGCACGAGCCACTTTTTTGGCAAAGCCTTTTTGGGCTATCTTATTAAGGGGCAGTTCATAAGCAAGACTTGTAATATAAGCCATATGCTACTTCACTAACGCTATGTGAGGGCTACGAAGGTCCAGAATTTGTGTGGAAGATTGAGGGCTTATTTGATCAAACATTTCCCTATGCGCCATAAAGTCTTGTATAGCTCCTTCATAGCCTCTTGGAGCTAAGCGAATGAAGCGCATCTTCCCACCATCTTCAAGCACGACAATAACTTCTTGTGCTCCAGCACTTTTTGCAAAGGCATTTTCAGTGTCTATACGCACAAATGGATAGGAACTCCAACGGGGTCACGGGGCGTTTCTCCTAGGAGAGAAGCCACGTGACCCCGTTGAAATTCGCTCCCCTACCGATTAAGACGATTAAATTTGGGATTTCTTGGTGTGATTTTATGTATTTTCAGAAAATCTCTTTGTTTTTTCTCGAGACTTGGCAATTTTTGATGATGACGGAATATTCCCACAATTAGCTTAGTCTGCCCAGTGGGGTGGATCGGATGTGTTGTCACAATGTGGTAGATCAATATCTTCTATGCACGGGGGATCTGGCCCAGCATCATAATGAACTTGTATCTCAGGTAATGTCGGGGGGCGGCCCCCCCCACCCGAACCGGGGGTAAACCCAGACAGGTTCAAAAAACAGCACCCCCGCGGGGGGGGCCAAGTCGGGTACGCCAGGGCTTGAGTTTCTTTGTAGGCGAGCATGAAGGTTACTTCCCCCAATCTCATCCCAAGATAGTCCATGTTCGTCATGCAGAATCTGAAGCATCCAAAATGATGCTAGATTCCTATGCTTTAGGTTTAAGAGGTCATATGCATATTTTGGCGTTTGTTGTTCTATTTCTCTTTCTGCGGCTATTAGCTTCTTAATCCTTTTAACAAAACCTGACTGACCAGATGCGTAGATTGAGTCAAGTGCATCCTTGGTTCTTTGTTCTTGCCGCGACATGGCTAGGCGTCGTCCGGCAGCGTCCGTTATGAGCGGTCCCTTTTGCCAGTCTATAGCGGAAAGTGAATCCACTTGAAGTGCTTTTAATACATGCTTTTCTTCTTCAGATGAAAATACTTTTTCTCTCGGATTAACCTCATTATTCGAGAGGGGTTTTCTTAGATGGACTCTGTCTTGTGTGGTAATGTTCCCCTCCCTTCCCATATCAGTAGCAAGAACATGTTCTGCTGTGACTAGTGCAGTAAGTGCGGCTGGCACATCAAACCACTCATAGGCACGCTTGGAGTAGCCGCATGTCAAACTAGTAATTTCGTCTCCAAATGATTCATCGACCTTTTTTGGATGTACCCATATCCCCAACCCCTTTCCTCTTGCTAAGGGATAGCCCGGACGTAAGCCACTACACCAGGCTTTAAGGTAATAGAGTCCTCCACCATGTTGCACTCGCCGCACTTTTCCTATCAATTGTCGCTGTTTTTCAGCTTTAGCTTTATCCAATAGATCATGTAACTCTTTTTCACGAGGGCTTTCTTCCTTTCCGCATAATAGAGCAAAAATGGCATTACCTTGAAGCTCTCTTAGTTCCTTCCTTGCCGCTTCTTCTTCTGGTGTAGCAGTACTTTCACCCCTCCCTAGCCATAATGAAGAATCAGGCGAATGAACTTCTGCCAAATTGGTCCTGAATAAACCATTGTCAAAAAACTTGCGAGCCATACTAAAGGTGTCACGAAGTACGAAAGCCAAATCCCTTGTACGGGCTTCGGGAAGACCAAAGAGATATAGCAGTAGTTCCCCTTTTTGTGTGTATAGGTTCTTCTCTCGTTGGTGCTCTTTGCTATTGCCTTCTATGGTAAATT
>JAYRNE010000102.1:0-7562 GCA_041912355.1 Chlamydiales bacterium | reverse complement strand
TAGTGGCCTTGTTGCATAAGTAACCATCGAGGAAGAGGAATATTGGGGGCCAAGCCTGCATTAACTAGCTCTTTGCTTAGGCAGGCTTGTAGTGGAAAAGGATCATAACGCATTAAGAGAGGCTACACTCTTTTCAACGAGATTTGAAAGTGCACTTGCATGATTTTCTAGTAATGGAAGCTCGTCTAGCACTTTCTTCCAATCGCGCACCTTCTCTGCAAGGCCAATCTTCATAAACATTTGCTTTTGTGTGTCGGATGAGGGGTCTATCGTTGTAACAACCACCTTAGCCCCCTCCGCTTGCCCTTTCAGTGTAAAGCTTGCGCCTTGGTGACCTCGGATAATCTCTTTAACTTTTGCGCGCTCTGTACCGCTTACTCTCAAGTATGCCTTTATACTTTCTGGGGGAATTTGCGTCCGCCCTGAAAAGCCGGGGTTAAAGGTTTTTCCAACATCTAACCAGTAAATATCGTCGGGTCTTACATGCATTCTCTTAGAAAGAGCTTGCACGTGCTGCGCTGAGTCTTTAACCTTTTTTTGCTTATCAGGATGAGCATCTTTTACTCCATCACTCATGATACGTTTAATTCTATCGCTAAAATCTCTCGATGCACTCACCTGAAGGTGTGTATGTTCATCAGATCCCTCAAATAGTGGAGCCGGATCAGTAAAGAGGTGAAAGAGCGCATGGCTAAATTGAACATATTCCATATTTCCGGAGTCACTTTTTTGACCTATATAGACTGCGAGTGGAAGAGCGCGAAAAAATCGGTCAAGCATACCTTGGTTTTCTACGCTACCCAAGTACTTACGATATCGCTGATCGTTTGCGCTATATCCCATCCAATTTCCGGTGATTGTGTCAATATCCTCATGGTTACCACGTAAGAGATGTACCCGTTCAGGGTTTTCCATTTTTAGGGTCATAACTAATTCTAACACTTTAAGGTTGTTCTTACCGCGATCCATATAGTCACCTAAAAACACTATACTCTTACCAGGCAGCAAGCGAAATTCCTCATCCAAATAGCCGCGCTTCTGGAGAGCCTTTAGCGTAAGATCTAGTCGCAACCCATTTCCATGAATATCGCCAATTACAGCAACTTCAGAGCCTGCAGGTAAGTCATGCTTTTCTAAAAACCCAGTACTTGCTAATGATACCCCTTCTGGAAAAATCTGCTCGCAAAACTTATTTATTTTTTCATTAAGAATAGTATCACTACGCGTTGCCCACTCTGCATCAGTAAGCGCCATGAGCTGCTTGACACTAGCACTATTGCCTGCAACCTTCGAAAATCCCTCTGGCATATTTTCCATCGAAGAAGGGCCATGAACCCCCACCATAAAGCCTCCAAAATACAAAATGTCTCCTAAAACACATTATATAATTATATTTATTTTTTGACAAGCTAATGCACCAAGCATAGAGCGGATCCATTTAGCTGTTCTAACGCCGAAATCAATTAATTGGCGATTTTAATAGTGACAATGTATTATCTTTCGCTTTCAGGGGTTTTATTATGTATTTTTATATGTTTTTAGTTTCATTTTTATTCGCATTCAGCTTTATTAACGCTAAAGAGCTTTTAAATCATGACTCCACATCTAAAGAAGCCCGAGCGATACATGATAAGAGCCATGAAAAACTTCAGAGGAAATACAAAATTAAGGCACTTGCCTATCCATTTAGTATTCACGAAAGACCTGAAGTAAACAAACTAGAAACGTCTTCCCTTTGGCAAGAGTACCTTTTGGCAATAGAAGAATGTATCGACCTTGGAATTTTACCAACAAGTTACGAAGTACCAGATAGAATCTACGACAAAGTAAGATATGGCGTATGCCTAGCACTTTGCGACTATGTGCTTGCTAAGCGGCTAGAAAATCCCGATGCACCAATTCCTGAACTTGTGGAAGCAAGTATAGAAAACGCCCATGATGTCGCCCTCCTACAGCAAGCTCACCATATTATTATAGAAACTACACGCCTAAAAATATCCCTTCAGTTAGAAAAAGCCCTAGACAAGCTCTACAAGAAATTTGTTTTCTCTGAAAAATATGCAAAAAAATCGCCAAAGTCAATTATGGCTAAAGTGAAGGCAGTAACTGATGGGGAAACCCTCGTTGCAAAAGCCGTTAAAAAGGCCTTTGAGTTTTGCAAAGAAGAGCAGATTCACGACCTATCAGACAGCCGTTTTCAACAAATACGGACCGAACTTTTACATAAACTATGCCATAAATATCTCGACATAGATGCTCCCCTTGCTTCAAAAGAGGCAAAAACCACAGTAAGTCTATGCAAAAAGAAACTCACAGCTCTTCGTGATAACTACTTACACTTTAAAGAGAAAGAACTTCCTCCTACAAAAATGTATGATCCAGAAGATCCTCAGGAGAATGCAAAGCTTAATCGCAAAATTGATCAATATCTTAATGGAACAGCCTCAGGTGCTTTACGCATCATCTATCTTGGGAAACATAATGGTCATATCATCACTGTTTTCAAAGAAAAAGAGGCTCTTTACCTGCTTGATCAGAACACAGGCTTATTCATGGCTAAAGACAAAGATAAAGAGCAGCTCATAAAGCTACTCAAGAAAAAGCTGCTTACTAGCGACTATTCAGAAGGCCTCCTCGGCTACACCGAAAGTGAGCTTGAGATCCAGTGGGTGCCCTATAGGAGCTAAACACCGATACCTACCTCATTATAGCCTTTTTGTAATGCAAGACCCTCTACCCAATAACACCCTAGGTCAGGCCCTTTACTTAGAAGGAATTGCCAAGAAAGCGTGTTTCGCGGAATAGACTGTGTTGCACTCTCCCACGAAATAGCCTTTGGAATTTTGGGAATATGTATCTAGCTTCCAGGAAATTTTACGATAGGGAAATGGTTCTTTTATTAGGTCTTTTATTGCAGGGCCGGTGGTGAATTGGTTTTGTGTAAATTCCCCCTGCAAGCAGCCCAATTCAACAGGAAAACCATTAATTATGTAAGAGCATCTAGCACAAGGAGTGCTATTACCTGATTTGTCAATAAAGTACTCAAAACTAACGAGAGATCTTATCACTATTAGTATGTTTCCATCATCATCTAGGGTAGCATGTATTCCGTAAATATGGGATAGTTCATCTGCAGTCAATTGCAATTCTGGCAGGAGCATTTTGAACACGCCATCCTTCCATAAAAAAAAGGTGGGGTTGCGTTCTATATCGCGGGCACAAATAACAACATGACCATGGTTATTGAGAGCTTCAGCTTGGGATGCATTCCAATATCCAGGTACCTGTTCATTAAAGAGCATTGTTAGGTTTATTTCTTTATTGTGATCGAAAAGAACCATTTGGCCCTCATCGGTGTTCACCAGAACCTGTTCTTTATCATTAAAGCCTGCAATGCCATTAAAGTCTATTGGCAGGGGGAATACGGTTAATCCTAACTCTTTATCCCACAAAAAGGGCAGGGAGTAATCATAGCGCAACCATAGACGGCCTGCAATTTGTCCGTTGTTGTTTAATCTCAAATCACCATAGGTTTGTGGTAAATCAAGAATGGTGAGCTTATTGATTTCATCCCAAAGAAATATATGTCGATATTCGAGACGACTGTCAACATCTTTTATCCAAAAGTATCCTAAAACCTGATCTTTTTCATTAATTGCAATTGCCAGACTTCGATCTGTTTCAAATAATCCAAGATCAACCAAAGTATATTCTTTTGCATATGCGGATGAAAGCAAGGTGAAAAGGCAGAGCGCCATTTTTAAGAATTTCATAGTGCAATAATCATAACCAGTCGCGTTTATTAAGTAAAGGGGCCGGCTGTCACATACTCATGTGCTTTTTCGGTATTGCCCATTTTTTGATAGACGACGGCAAGGCCGGAGTAAGAAAGGCCGACGCCTTGTTCATATTTTATTAACGGCCCCTTTAACTTGGCAAGGCGGCAACGAATAACTAGCCAAAAATTTGTCATTTTGAAATACTCTTGTCGCTTAAAACTGGGTCAAAAAGATAACGTGATTTTAGATTTTTCTTAAGAAAAATTTTTGAATGACCAAGCCAGTAATTTGGTAATTCCCCTATCCGCTTATAGCCGTTTTTTAAATAAAAGGCTTCTGCTTGAAAGTCCCAGGTATCTACTGTTACAAAAAGGCAGCCATTTTTAATGGCTTCTTGTTCTGCGGCCTCTAATAATTTTGTGCCGTAGCCCTGATTTTGGATGCTGCCTTCAACCCACAATACGTCTATGTAGAGGGATTCTGTGCCTAAAAAGACGTGTATCCCGCCAAAAACTTTTCCTGACTCATCTTTCAAAAATATAGAAAATACTTTATCTCGCTCGCCTACTATCTTTTCATTATAAGCAACAATACCCTCTCTTACAACGGTATTATCAGCCTCACTAGGCTCAAAATCAACAACTACTTTATACATATTTCCTCTATTTTTATCAGAAGATACCAAAACGTAATAAAAGGTTCTAGTACTTTACTATACCCATAAATTAAATACTTTGCTATTATTTTAATTCATAATTAATAATAAGGAGATTTACATGAGCGTTGAAAATCAAACACAACTAAGTGCCTGCAGGCTTACTGGAACTCAGTTTGGCAATGAGGCGGCAAATTATAGCCAGGGACGTAAGGACTATCCCCGTGCAGTTTTTGACTGGATTAAAGAACAGGCTGGGGCTGGCGATTTCTTAGACATTGGCTGTGGTAATGCTCGTGCAACGCGCCACATTCAAGAATTTATTAAGCCAGCATCTCTTACAGGTTTTGATTTTGATGAAAGCATGCTTGCTGAAGCACGCAAGAACACTGAAGGCCAAAATATCCCCTTTATCCAAGGCAATGTACAAGATCTTGCTGAAAAGCTTCCCGGAAGGAAGTTTACTCTCGTTACTGCATTTACTGCCTTTCATTGGTTCTGTGAGCCCGTGCATGTGCAGGCTATTCACTCTGTACTTGATGCTACAGGCCTCTTTATCGCCGTTGGCGGCTCGGATGGCGAAGCTGAAGCTGGAGTGTTTCACAAAGAATGTAAGCGAATTGTAGGTGAAACCATTGGCCGCAGCGTAGTTCGCGAAAAAAAGCAAAATGCAAAAGAGGCGCTAGAAGCCAAGGGTCTTTTTACCGATGTGAAAACTCGAGAGTTTTCTGTTGTCGAAGAATATACCCGTGAGCAGCTTCTTGCAAAGCTAAAATCGCATAGCTTCTGGACTGAACTTTCCAGCAATGAGCAGGAACAGGTGTGGCCAAAGCTTGTACAATACGCAGATAGCCGCCTTCAAGATGGAGTGCTTAAACTCTCGACTATCTATAAAGCAACAGTTGCAAAGCCGACAAATTAAATTAAAAGCGGTGCAGTAATGCACCGCACTCCACCATTGAAAGGGGCCCATTTCACGGCCACTTTCATTAGTTGTTTTGGCTGAGTTCCTTCATCATGGCACCATGCTAAGCTGTGATCAGCACGATTTTTCTATTCTCCGCTGGGATAAAAACAAATCATTCAACAACCTTTTGTTTTCTTAGCTCGACTTTGTATAAGCAAATTCTAGCCCCCAATTTAATTTGCCATAAACAGCAGCTTTATCTACACTAAATACCCTTAATACTAAAGAACTAATAATGAAATCTATTATCTATTTTTTCCTATTAACAGTTCTGTTATATAGCCACAGTTGCCGTGCAGATAGTGCCGATGTTGTTACTGGCACGCTCCCAAATGGGCTACGCTATGTACTCAAATCCCACGCTCACCCTAAAAATAGACTCTCTTTACGGATGCATATAGCCACGGGCTCTCTTAATGAAAATGAAAACCAGTTGGGACTTGCGCACTTTTTGGAGCATTTGGCATTTGCTGGGTCTACACACTTTCCAAATAGCTCGATAATCCCTACCTTTGAAGAGTATGGCATGCAATTTGCCCTTCATCAAAATGCCAAAACAAGCTTTAATTTCACTATATACAGCCTTGAATTACCGAATAATTCAGAAGCGTTAGCTTCTCAAGGGCTCCTCTTTTTTGCTGATGTACTCGATCGACTTACCCTAGACGAACAGGCAATTGAAAAAGAAAGAACGATTATACTTGAAGAAAAACGCATTTATGATATGGCTCCTGCCACTGATCCAAATTTAGAAGGTTCACTCTATTCTAGACGCAAACCAATAGGAGACGAGAAGAGCATACTCTCTCTTAAAAAAGAAGACTTTCTCAACTACTACCATGCATTTTACCGCACAGATAACAGCACCATCGTTATGGTTGGTGATATGGATACTGCCCAGATGCATAAAATCATAGAGGAAAAATTTGGACAGATTTCACCTAAAAAGCCTGTCACTGGTAATGATAAAAAGATACCTCCCACAAAGGCTATTAGTGTCTCTATTGAGCACGATGCACACATCACAAGCCCACAAATACGCATCTCTCGCATTCTCCCTCCAACACCCTCTACACTAGAACAGGACCTTGTACGAGATCTAGCCCAAAGGATGATGAAATCAAGGGCATTTCCGAAGGCTGAAATCAAATGCTCTCACAATCCAGGTATTTATGAATGCCTTGAGCTTGAAACCAAAAGTGCAGATTTATCATGGAAAAAATCGCTTAATGAAGCCATGACTTTTTTAGTGCAGGCTGAAATGTATGGCTTTAAGAAAAAAGAGCTAGCCAAAGAAAAGAAGCAACTTAAGACCGAGCTGCAATCTTTAACAATGACAGAATGGCCCTCATGCTTTCTGGCAGACGAACTTGTAGATGCTGTAGATAGAGGAGATATCTTATCTTGCGGCTCTGAACTTGTCGAACTACGCAGCAAACTTTTAGAAAACATCACTCTTAAGCAGATAAACAGCTGGTGGAAAAAATTCAAACTAAACCCCTATAATGTAAAACTTACACTCCCACCATCAGTAAAAAACGTTCCTAGCAAAAAGGCACTAGTAGCAGCCATTAAGAAAGCCAAAAAGATAAAGGCTCCCAAATACAAACCTATTACGTATTATAAGCCCAAAAAGCCCTCTCTACGTATAGTAGAAGAGATACCCGAAGCTGCACCCATTGCAACTATAACTGAAGATCCAGAAAGCCAAGTCACTTCAATTTTATTGAAAAATGGTGTCCGAGTAAAGTTCCGAAAGATAGAAGACGTGCCAGGTAATTTTATTACGATACACGTTCTTCTTGCTGGTGGTACAATAGAAGAAACTCCAGAAACTCACAACTTTACACATGCTGCATGTAATTCCTATACATTTGAAACATCTACAGTAAATTTTGCTGAATCTATCATGCTGCGACAAGGATTTGGTTTCTTCATAGATCTTGCTTCCGGAGAAGATTATTTACAGTTTCAAAGCTCAGCAAATGTAAAAGAAACTGAACAGCTGTTTCAATTTTTACATGTACTACTCAAGGATCCCAAGCTAGACGCAAACATGTTTGAGCGTTTAAAAAAAGAAAAATTAGCACTACCACAACATGCCCCACACACACTTCAGGACTATGCTGATCAAGTGTTTAAAGACCTCACACTTCAACCT
>JAYRNE010000101.1:0-6830 GCA_041912355.1 Chlamydiales bacterium | reverse complement strand
GGCGTGGCGCGACGAAGAACAAGGCATTCTCTTTCTCTGGTATCACCACGAGCCGCGCGGACTGTGCCCGGGCAGCGATATCACGGCGCCCAAAATCGGCGCGGCCATTTCCTACGATAACGGCCGCACGGTGAAGGATCTGGGCATTGTGCTCGAAGCCGGTGACGCGTTCGACTGCAGCGCCAAGAACGGGTTTTTCGGCGCCGGTCATGGAGATTTCTCCGTGGTGCCAGACCGCAACAAAGAGTACTTCTATTTTCTTTTCGGCATCAGAGAGCTTTTTATGACAGGATATAATGAGTGAATCTGCCTCTTCATAGAGCTGTAGCGATTCTTCCAATGTAGGATTGCCGGTATTTAGGCTTTCTAAAATATGCTCAAGGCGCTCAAAGGCCTTTTCAAATGATATATCAGTTTTTGTCATCTTTTACTCGTACGTTTGTAATTTCTGCATCTAGCTCTCCATCAACTAAGGCGATACGCACATTGCTATGCGCATGGACTTGAGATATGGATGATATAACGGAACCATCTTTTTGTGAGAAAACTATGCTATAGCCTTTTGCTAAAATCTTCTTAGGATGCAAGGCATCTAGCTGCGCCTCTACATTTTCTAGCTTTCTCTTATTTTCTTGGAGCTTTTTTTGTAAAAGCTGCAGGATACGAGGTCCAAACTGGCATGAAGTAAAGGCCCGCTTTTTCACAATATAGCGCTCTTTAAAGGCGATGTGGAAGGCACTATTTTTTGCTAAAAGTTCCTGCTTTTTAGTGCGCATGAGGCGCAAAATTGATAAATTAAGATTTTTTTGAAGTTGCGAAAGCTCTTCTTTTCTTTCGCGAATGCGGTTACTTGGGCGCACGACTTCAAGGCTCTTTTTAAAGCGCTGAAGGTCTGCCTGGAACATGGCAAGCTTTCGCTTTATAGCCCCATCAACTTCATCTCCCTTATCATCAAGGCGCTGCGCAAGTGCTCTTAGGATATAGCTTGAAGAAGAAAAAACAGGATGGGAAACAACCTTTAAAAGGGCCTGCCTACGGCCTTTTATCTCTTTACTAAGAGCTGTTATAATGCCCCGCGCCTGTTTATGGAGTTTATCGAGCATCTCCTTTTGTTCGTGAGAGATAATTTCAGCAGCTGCCGATGGAGTAGGAGCGCGAAGGTCTGCCACAAAGTCTGCTATCGTAAAATCAGTTTCATGGCCTACTGCAGAGACGATCGGTATCTGGCTTGTAAAAATGGCAGTAGCTACGATTTCACTGTTAAAGGCAGCTAAATCTTCAAAGCTTCCGCCACCTCGGCCCACAATTAAGACGTCAGCAAGTTTATAGTCGTTAAACTGCTTAATGGCTGCGGCAATTTCAAGTTCTGCCCCTTCGCCTTGCACCCGCACAGGGTTTAACACAAGGTGAAAGCCGCTCATACGCCTTCCAAGGATATGTAGAATATCCTGTATAACAGCTCCTGTTGGGCTTGTAACAACGCCAATGCGCTTTGGAAAACGGGGAAGGGGCCTCTTACGCTCTTGGCTAAAGTAGCCCAAGGCCTGCAGCTTCTTCTTCAGAAGTTCAAGTTTTATAAGCTGATCGCCAATACCAACATGGGATAGCTCCTTAACGACAAGCTGGTAGCTACCTCTTGGGCCGTAGACAGTAAGCTCTGCTCGTACAAGCACCTGGTTACCATCTTTTGGCGGCAGGGCAACCTTCATAAAATCGCCCTTGTAACAGACACAAGAAATCTGAGCGAAATCATCTTTCAGAGAAAAATAAAAATGGCCCGAAGTGTGGAGCTTGGCATTAGAAATTTCACCCTTTACCCAGACACGCGGATAGGTCGACTCTAGCGTGAGCTTAATCGCGTGCGTAATTTCTGACACTGAGAGTATGAGGGGCTGAGATTGCGTCGTCATAGCAAATGAGGATGCACGTTTATGCAAAAATACTCAAGAACTTCTCCCTAGCTTCCATAATGCTAGCTAGCAGCTTTGCCGTCGAGGCCTTACACCATCGGGCGCGGGCACGAATGCTAAAAAGCTTTTATTGGGCAAAGCCACATATAACCCCTTTGGATTCAGGCATTCGTGCCCGAGCCCGTGCCCGTGCCCGAGCCCGATGGTGTAAGGCCAATGCTGTAAAACAGCCGTCACCGCAACTCCCACTGTCACGAAAAAGTCGATATTGCGCAATATGCTGTTTTCAGGTATACCTCAAGGAAAGGAAAGGACTATGGCAAAGAAGACCGAAAAGTGCTATTTAGTAGGCAACTGGAAGATGTATAAAACAATCGACCAGGCGCTTGAGTTTATCGATAAAATTATACCGCTTACAGAAAATGCAAACTGCAATGTAATGCTTGCAGTGCCCTATACAGCCATAAAAACGCTAGCTGAAAAGGTTCAGAATACTAACATTATTATTGGCGCTCAGAACATGAACGATGCACAAGAGGGCGCTTTTACAGGCGAAGTTGCAGCTAGCATGCTAAAAGATGCAGGAGCTCGCTTTGTGCTAATTGGCCACTCTGAACGGCGGCAGCTTTTTCATGAAAGTAACGCCTTTATAAACCGCAAGGTACTTCGCGCCCTAGAGTGCGACCTGCAGCCTGTCTTATGTATAGGCGAGACCTATGAAGAGCACCAAGACAATAAAACTCACGATATCATTAAAACCCAGCTTACAGAATGCCTCCAAGGCTGCAAAATAGAGGCTGCAAAGACATTAATGGTTGCGTATGAGCCTGTTTGGGCTATAGGATCTGGCCTTGCTGCGACAACAGAAGTAGTAGAATCGGCGATGAGCCAGTGTGCCGAAACTTTAACTGAAATATTTGACGCAAAAAGCGCAAAAGGAATACCCCTTCTCTATGGAGGCTCTGTGAGCCCCACAAATGCCCAGGAATTCTTAAATTCAGATGAAATTGATGGTCTTTTGATTGGATCTGCATCACTTTCTGCTGATTCATTTGCAAAAATAATTTCCCTCAGGCAAAATAGTGACGCAACTGCAAAAAGCTAATGGTGTAACATGACATTTTTATATTTTTTCTTTATTACTTTGTTCTTGATCTCCAGCTTACTACTCTGTCTCCTTGTACTTGTTCAAGAAGGCAAAGGCGGGGGACTTGGCACGACATTTGGATCTGCTGATGCTTCAGATTCTATCTTTGGTACATCAACGCCTGAAATCCTAAAGAAGGTCACAGGCTATTTTGCGGCTGTATTTATTATTGCATGCTTGATCCTCTCCTTCTGGACAGGCTCACTTGCTCGCCATAATGTAAGCCAATACACCAATCAAGCTGAGCTTACTAAATAGATTTATAGCTTCGCCCCAAAAAAGGACGAAAAGGACATAAAGGACCAAAAGGACCTAAAGGACAACAATAACCGTATCGGTTGTCCTTTTGGTCCTTTATGTCCTTTTGGTCCTTTTTTTAGGCCGGAGGTAAGACGGCAAAGGTGGGTACGCCCTTGTATTCGTGACAGTGTGTTGTGGATTGCTGCTTTTGCCAGCGAAGGAGCTTCCGTGGATAGTGGACGTTACTGTAGCTTTCATTAAGCGCGTGGCGAATTGAAAAGCTGCGGCCAGGCTTTACACAAGCAAGGGTCGGGCTTGCTGTAGTCCACCCCATAGCCCATACAAAGATGTACTTTGCAATCGCGCCAATTTTAGCCGGTACATAAAAAATAACGCTCACAACTATGTCTCGAAGCTGTCTTACTGGAGCGGGTAGTGTAGGGAGTTTGTTAAATACATTTTTGGCCACTCTGCTTATACGTGCTATCACTGGTCCAACAGTAGGAATGTTTTTTACAACCCCACTCATAAGATCTTGTATGCAAATTTCAAGAGGCGTTTGCGTCTGCACGTTAACGCCTGCAAATCGCAGGTGACGCATGGTAAGCTCAATGCAGTTATCATGTAGCCAGTCAAAAGAGGGCACCCTCTCATTTGTCTCGACGATGTCATTAAGTGCAATGCGCGCCGCAGATTCTGATAGGGGAATAGTCGTTATGTAGCGGCCATCATGGGGGCGGGATTCTTCAAAATCGTTAAGTGCAATGCGCCCCTTTACCTGGCCAAGTGCTGTTGCAAGCCGCAGATAAGCACGCTCTCCAACATCCCTTCTATAGCCAAAGGAATAGACTTCTCCATTCGGGGTGATAATACGTATGCCATAATGGGTAGCAAGCTTCCTGAATAACCCCCTTAAAAAGCGGTTAGAGTCCCTAAAAAGCACACCTGTTGAAGTGCAGATCTGCAGCACATAGGGCTTTTTTACATCAGGGGAAGGATCAGGGTTTTTTGCAGAGTAAAAGGTTTTAGAGTATTCCTGAAGCTTTGTTACATACTCTATAGGAAGCTCGTCCACACAAAAGGGCTTTGAAAAGCGAAAAATATCATGCTTTGTTATGCCGAGAGGCGATATGTAGGTCCACAGCTCTTCAGGTTTATCTCTGCTTCGTAGCACATTATAGTCTTTGTAGGCTTCAAGAGTACCTTTAACCTCTTCCCAGCGGGTCATCTTGCCTTCAATAAGAATCATCGGATGGCCATCAGCGTCGCGTCCGACGGTATGCTTGTCAGCATGTTTAGAAGGGGAATTTCGGAAGCAGGCTATTTGGTAGGCAACGCCGCTATTTACCAAAAAGTCAACGCAGTCAGGAAAGGTTTGAATGAATTCAGGAGGAAAACCAAGCTCTTGCCAGCTCGTATGGGTTTTTACTTCATCGGCATGGATTTTGAGAGCCTCTTTACACTCCTTAAGAAAGGCTGTAACCTTAGAAAGGTTATCAGCTGACACTTTACTTACCTTACGTTCTATAGTTGAGGTAAGAGTATGAAGGTTTGCATAGTTAGGTGTAGGAGATTCTAAGATGCGAGATGCCTGACAAAGCAAAAAATCAATACTGTTTGACATAAAGCCTTTTGCAAGTTACATATTATATTTTTTATCTATGCGGCGTAAAATATGGTCAATTTCATTGCGCTTCTTTTTTGAGATACGGTCTATATAAAGCTTTCCGTTTAAGTGGTCATTTTCATGCATGAGTACGCGAGCTTCCCAGCCGATAAGATCGCGGGTAAACTCCTTTCCATCGCGATCAAGTGCCGTGACAGTAATACCTACAGGGCGCTCTACTGGTAGATAGAGTTTTGGTATTGAAAGGCAGCCTTCATCGTGCTCCCACGTCTCCTTTGTAGGATTAGAAAGCCTTGGATTAATATACACTTGGGTAGGGGCGCGCGAGTAGTTACCATACTCATCTTCGATAGGGTAACGAACAAGGCAAATAGAAAGAAGCTTTCCTACCTGATTTGCAGAAATTCCTATAGAAGAAGCCTCATCCATGGTCTCTTCCATATCTTGAATAAGCTGAAGAATTTCGTCTGTAATTTTTTCTACAGGCTGGGCTTTCTTCCTGAGTATGGGGTTATCGTAGTAAAAAAGTGGTAGTTTCATCGTTTTATGAGATTTTTTTGCTTTAAGTATAAGGGATTTTAGCTTATTAGTGAAGAAAAAGGGATTTTTGAAATGCGACTTGTGCCTGTAGATGAAGTAAATAAAGAATACAAAACGATGAAACAGGAATTCTTGCGTGAGCAAAAACTTACAGAAGAGCTCGACAAGCGCCCCCATGCACGTTTTTTAATTGAATATAAAAATGCAACAATAGGCTTTGCTGAAGTAGAGCTGCAAGAAGAGTGCTTTCCAGACGAAGACCTTCCAGAAATGTGCCTAAAAATTTATGCTTTCTATATCGCTCCAAACGTTCGCGGACAGCATTTGGGTCGCCAGGCCTTTAAACTTCTTCGCGAATGGGGTAGAGACAATAAGGCCGCCATTCTAGAAACAGAAGTAAATAAAACACTTGAATTTAGCAATGACTTCATGAAAGAGCAAGGGCTAGAACTTGCAGGTGCCGGGCAACGAAATGTTTGGAGAGGTTTTATATAATTATGCGCTATATCCTTGTAACGGCACTCTCCCTGCTACTTATGTCACTGCAAATTCCAGCTCATAAGGGGTATATAAATGACCTCACAACCACTTTAACCGAACAAGAGTCTGCTTTTCTTGATAAGCAGCTACGCGCTTTTGAAGTGCAAGAGGGCGTTCAGATTGTGGTTATTGTAGTTCCTAGCCTTGAAGGCCAATCCCTCGAAAATACCTCTCAGCAAATCGCAAGTGAGTGGCAAGTAGGCCCAAGGGGACGTGATAGTGGCATTCTTATGCTTGTGGCAAAGAGTGAAGGTAAAGCCTACATAGACCTCGGATATGGCCTTGACACCAACATAACTGACGATATGGCGAAAAAAATAAGCCAAGATGTAATGGACCCCATACTTGCTAAGGGTCGTATCTATAAGGGCGTTACAGCAGGAATTTCTGCAATCTTTGCAGACTTTGGTAAGTCTATAGGGGATTCTGGGCCAGTAAATGTGGGTAACTTCTGGGGCATGACACAGCTTATTGTCTTTTTAGCAGCAATACCTCTTTTATACCTCATCGCCCGCTTTTCGGCCTCAAAGCACATATGGGTCTCTCCCGTTCTCGGCTTCATCACTGGCCTTACGCAAAGCCTAAGCCTAGCTGTTGCCCTAGCCTGCCTTGGCGGGCTTATGGTGCTCATTTGCTATTTAATTCGCACATATGCACCACCTAAATAAGGGCTAAAGGATAAAGGCTAAAGGATAAAGCTATATCCTTTAGCCTAATTTTTAGGCCGCGCGATGGTGCAGGAAGTACTTGTGAGTTGCTCGATTTTGTTTGCTGCGAAGGTCTTTTTTGTGGGCAGCAAGGTGTTCGTGTTCAGCTCTTGTTTTCT
>JAYRNE010000100.1:0-3354 GCA_041912355.1 Chlamydiales bacterium | reverse complement strand
TAAGGTGCACCTTGTTGTGGTGTCGCACCCAGAAAGTGCTTCTCACCTTGTGTCGCATCTAGCACTCTCCTCCCCTAGCACAGAAGTCATGGTCTGTAAGGATGTTAAAGGGGCTTTAGATTTAGCAAAAAGGCACTACAGCGTAAACGACGTCGTCCTTTTAAAGGGCGCCTATAAAATACCTATACATGACCTTATACGTCAGGTAGAAGAGAGCCCTCCCAATAATCAGGTAATTATAAACCTTGCGGTGATACAGTCTAACATTGCTGAAATTCGGTCGAAGCTTCCCCGCGACATGCGCATTATGGTGATGGTGAAGGCTCTTGCCTATGGTACAGACGATGTACGTATTGCCAAGTTCTTAAATACGTGTGCTATAGACATCCTCGGTGTTTCCTATGTTGATGAAGGCGTGCAGATGCGTCAAGCGGGCATTAAGCAGCATATCTTTGTGCTAAATGCCGCCGTTTGCGAGGCGCGAAAGGCTGTGAAGTGGGATTTAGAAGTAGGTGTAAGTGAGCCTAAGCTTATTGCGGCGCTCCAGCAGCATGCTAAAGAGTTGCAGAAAAAAATTAAGGTACACCTTCATGTAGACACAGGTATGAGCCGCTTTGGCTGCCGTCCTGAAGATGTTCTTATGCTCGCAAAGGAGATTGTCTCCTGCCCTAACCTTATCTTTGAGGGTGTGTTTACCCACTTTGCCTGTGCCGATGATCCTGCACAGGATGCCTTCACGCACCACCAGGCAAAGCTTTTGCAAAATGCTATCGACATTCTAGAGGAAGCAGGCTACAGCCCTCGCTGGCGTCATGCATGTAACTCTAGTGCCACACTTAGATTTGGCTTTACCCAGTTTAACATGGTACGCCTTGGCCTTGCAGCCTATGGGCTGCACTCATCACTTGCCTGTAGGGAGGCTCATGCACTACGGCCTGCAATCTCGCTTATTTCGCGCATAGTCGGCATCAACGAATGCCGGAAAGGTGATGGCATTAGCTACGGCCGCGACTATGTCGTCGAGACAGATAACGCAAGAATCGCAGTGCTGCCTATAGGCTATTTTGACGGCCTGCATAGAAACTACAGCGGCAAGGGCTACGTGGCGATACACGGCAAAAAGGCAAACATGGTAGGCCGCATCTGCATGGACTACATGATGGTAGACATTTCTAATATTCCTGAAGCGAAAATCGGCGACCAGGCCCTCATCTTCGGAGAAGACGACAATGGCGACTATATTGCCCCCGAAGAGCTTGCAAGCCTAGGAGGCTCTATTGTGCACGAGCTCATGACCTGCCTTGGGCCGCGCATCAGGCGCTTTTTCATTTATGATGAATCTTTGCGGCCAAGATAGCTTCGCCCCCAAAAAAAAGGACCAAAAGGACATTCAATAGACCTTCATTGATCGTCCTTTTGGTCCTTTATGTCCTTTTGGTCCTTTTTTGGGGCAAAGCTTACTTTCTTCCAGAGGTGGGCCTTACGGAGGTCCGCTAAGTGCAAAAGGTCTTTTTTGTCTTGGACGTTGGGAACCGCTCCCTGAGTGTGGTGGACCTTTTCAGCAAGCTCCTGAATGGTGTAGAGCTTTAAAAGGCGCCTTGTATTGCTGGAGGCCATCTGCTTTTCTGGGCCTGTTTTGCTGGACTCTGTGCAGGTGCCGAATATTTGATCAGAGCTAAAAGTATCATCAGTTTCTAGGAGCGTATTACCGGTAGCCTCTAGCTCGCTTTGTAGTAAATAGCCTGTAGTGCGCTGTACTATATGAGAAATAGTTTCTATAAGCTCATCGTAGTCCTTTTTTGCAACAAGGGCTTTAAGCTTGTCACGTTCTTCCTGGGTAAAAAGTTCAAATCCTGGAGCGTCAAGAAGTTCTGGTAACTTCTCTATTTCACTCTGCAGGTTTCTATCCGCAGCAATTTTGAGGCTTTCAAAGAGGGTTGATGAATCAGGGATATTGGCTCTTAATGTATCAATGGATTGTAATTGCGTCTTCTCTAGATTAATTGCCTCGCCGATTCTGCGAAGTTCTTTTCTCATTGTTTGCTTACTTTCGAAGAGTTCAATGGCGGCTAACTCATCCGCTGAGCGAACGATATTTTCGCCTCCTTCTACAAGGAGGTGCTCTTTGATGTAGTTGTAGGACCTATCCATCGTTTCATCTTCGTTACTCTTTAGTAAGGCTTCAAAGAGCTCTCTATTTAGCTGCTCTTTAGTAACTTGAATAGGCACGCTAGCTTTAGAGTAGTTTACCCCCTCTGAGGTGGTTATGCATAATTTACCATGTAGTACATCATCACCTGCCCCAAAGCCTCGATTGTGGATAACGAAAATGTACTCAAATTCATTGGTTATGGGGCTTCTTTCCCATTTTATTTCATAAATTACATGGTGCTCTTTACATCCTCCTGAAAAGGAAAGTGTCGCTCCCCCATTTGCAAGGTGTACAACTTTTGATGATGTGGGATTAGGGAGGCAGTCGATTCGATTTAGAAGGGATGTGACATCTTCATTGGCAATATCGACGCATATTTCCCGATGCCTTACGATTCTCTCTAAGCCCTCAGGATCATCTATCATATGCTGAAAATTGTCCTGAAACCTTCGAGCATAATCCCTTTTATGAAGTGATAAGTCATACTCTGTCCCGTCAAATCGCTCATGTAGCTCCTCTTGGCGAGTTTTTCCAACTTGTGGGTTTTCTATATATTTCTTTAGCGAAAAATTTACAAATAACTTTTGGGGACTTGTCTTAGAGTTATATAAGTTTTCAATTGGCTTTGAGGGTGGTGGGGATGGTATACGTATGCCTATAAAGGCCCACAACACATTTCGAGAAATATTGACTACTTGTTTAGCTATAAATGACGCAGCTTGTGTCAGTATCGGCTCGCTACGAGGCTGTGGGGTGTAGGTGATCGTTTCCTCTTCTTCATCCTCATCCTCATCTACTCGTGCAAGCTTTTTTGGTTTTTCTGAAGGCTCTTCTACTTTTTCCGCTCTTGTGCGTTTCTTGCCGGGTTCTACCTCTTCTGTAAAGCCTAAGAGGACATCAACGCCTAAAAGTGTTTTGGCATGTGCCTGAGCTTTATGAAAAAGATCAGCCTGCTCTGAATTACTGAGGTCTAGATGGCGCACTAAATCTCCAACCTCTAGTATTTCAAGAGTCCTCATTGTGCTAGCTTGTGCCATTTGCCTTTCAGGCCCCTGCCTACTAGCTTCTATGATTGAGTCGCCTACTTGTAGGTTGCGAAAAGCTTCGTCATTTGAGAGGTTTATCCCCCCATCAGCTAATTGGTTTATAGTTATAAATGTTGCAAGAGATCTAGTAAGCTGTAGAACCATTTCAGAGCGATC
>JAYRNE010000099.1:0-3396 GCA_041912355.1 Chlamydiales bacterium | reverse complement strand
GCAAGGCTTTATGAGGCCTTTACCCTCCTGAAAAAGGCCTTTGACCCATATGGGATTATGAATCCCGGTAAAATAGTGGCAAGCCCTCGAGAAAAGCCGCAAGGTCTTTTAGAAAACCTACGACTCTCCCCTTCAACTCCCATAAAGGAGTTTTCTACCTACCTCGACTTTTCTAAAGAGGGTGGATTTTCACTTGCTGTAGATCTTTGCAATGGCAACGGCCAGTGCCGAAAAAAGGAGGGCGTCATGTGCCCCTCCTATCAGGCCTCCTGTGATGAGCGCGACTCTACGCGAGCTCGAGCTGATGCTCTTCGAGGGGTCATCCATGGCCACATACCAGAAAAGGAGCTATATGGCGAAGACTTTCATAAGGTGATGGACCTTTGCATCCAGTGTAAGGGGTGTAAAACGGAATGCCCCTCACAAGTAGACATGGCAAAGATGAAGAGCGAGTATCTCTATCACTACCATAAAAAGAAATCGCCAACGCTTCGCGACCGTCTTTTTGCTCATATTACAGCGATTTTTTCTTGGGCATCTAAAGCTTCAAGGTTTGTAAACTTCATAAATAGCATAAGCTTTTTACCTAGGCTATTAGGCATTGCTGCTGATAGAAAGCTTCCCACACTTGCCCAAAAGCGCTTTTCAAGCCAAGTAACACCTAAAGATAATGCCCTTCCAAAGGTTGTGCTCTTTGCTGATAGCTTCACTGAATTTTTGTCTCCTGAAATAGGGTTAAGTGCTATTGAGGTGCTTGAAGCTCTTGGCTATAACGTCATAGTGCCTCCGTGGCAATGCTGTGGGCGCCCCTATATAAGTAAAGGCTTTTTGCCTGATGCTAAGTTGAAGCTTGCTACGTTGCTAGATAGCCTCTACCCCTATGCTAAAGAGGGCCTTTCTATTGTCGGTCTTGAGCCAAGCTGCATGTCGGCGCTAAGTGATGATATTGGCTCATTCGGCCTTGACCCTGACAAAGTGGAGCTACTCAAGAAGGCAATAAAACCACTTGATCAATTTTTATACAGCCACAAAGAACAGCTTAAAAAACTCGTAAAGCGATATGAGGGTAAAGTCTTGCTGCATGGGCACTGCCACCAAAAGGCTCTTTATGGCACAAAGTGTGAACTTGCCCTTTTGCAGGAGACTTGCGCACAAGATGCTAGCGAAATTCCATCTGGCTGCTGCGGCATGGCGGGAGCTTTTGGCTATGAAGAGGAGCATTCAGCATTTTCTAAGAAAATAGGCGAGCTTGTGCTCTTTCCCTCCCTTAGAAAAATGGCCCCTGACACCATTGTCATCGCAGATGGTAATAGCTGCCGCTGCCAAATCGATGACGGCGTAGGAATTAAGGCTATTCACTTCATAGAGTTCTTAGCCAAGCAATTAAAAGAACCTACAGTTGAAAGAGGCTGAAGGCCTCGGAACATGTTTACATAAGTCCTTTTTCATTTTCTTTTTTTTGTTTGCAGAAAATTATTTGCTTTGCTATACTTAGGCTAAATATTCAATTTTGAGGTGTCGATGAAGACCACCCCTGCCAATCCTGTCTCCCCTGTTAGCTGCCGATAGTATTTCGGTTTCGCTATATTTATTTATTACATGTTATCGTGACCTTTTGTCACAAAAAATTTTTTAAGGATTCTTTATGTTTACGCGCGAATGGAAATATTTGCTGCTTATTACTGTCACGTTTATTGCAGCATGCATTGAAACAGATATTTATTTGCCAACATTTACTGATATGATGGCCTATTTTTCAATATCTGAAGAAACAATACAAAGTCTATTGACTTGGAACTTTATTGGTATCTGTATTTCTGGGCCTTTGTATGGACCTTTATCAGATACTATAGGCAGAAAAAAGCCCCTACTTATTGCTTTGGGCCTCTTTTTGCTAGGAAGTATTATGACCCTATTTGCAGACACATTTAGCTGGATGCTCTGGGGCCGGGTTTTGCAAGGTCTTGGTAGTGGTGGCTGCTTTACCTTAGGTACGGCCATTATTTTTGATGCCTTCAAGCAAGAACAGGCTATTGTTGCTGTAGGTAGATTAAACTCTATAATACCTATAATCATGGCTTTAGCACCTGTTTTAGGAGGGTATTTAAACTATGCCTATGGCTTTCGCTCCAACTTTTTGGCGATAGCCTTATGCGTTTTACTAAGCCTTATTATTTGCCTTGTCTATTTAGATGAGACACTTGAAAAGGAAAAGCGCATTCCCTTTAACCGAAAGAAGGTTGCCCACAACTTTAAGGTGGTGCTTACAAGCCTTCCCTTTTGGCAGACAACGGGCGTTGTAAGCCTTGTCTTTGCTGGCTATTTAGCCTTTTTATCCTGCATTTCTGTACTTTTTGTTATGGAATTTGGGGTCAGTAAGCATGTCCTGCCGGTTTTTCAGGCATCGCTTTTAGGTGCTTGGGTTATTGCAAGCTTAACCTATAATCGCACCATCAAAAGGTGGGGTGTGAATAAGGTGAAGACTGCTGGCACAGTGATCTTCTTGATCGGCGGAGTAGGCTTTATTGCGGCTGGCTATTGGGCCTCTTCTAACCCCTATTTGCTTACGCTGCCAATGCTCTTTTATGCCTTCGGCGCAAACTGGGTGCAGGGTCTCTATTTTCCAGAAGCAATGGAAATATTTCCTGAGATTAAAGGCACTACCGCAAGCGTGCTTACAAGTATACGCCTGCTGCTCACAGCGACAATCGTGGGTATAGCAAGCTACTTCTACGATGCTACGATATTCCCCATTATGGTGGTTATTATGGCTATTGTAGTTGGGGTCTATTTGACGATAGCTAGTTATGAAGGGCGTAAGGCGGCTTTGGCTGTAAAGGCTTGAGGTATTTACCTTTAGCCTACGAAGAACAGGGAGATTCTTCTCTCTGTTCTTTTGTGATTTTGTCGTGCACTTGCAAATAATCCAATCTAGGAGCAGAATAAGACTATAGAGATTAGTAAATATTTTAACTGGAGGTTCTCCAAAAAATTTTAAGTCATTAATAATTAACATGTTATGTTTTTTAGGAGGCATATTATGAGTTTTGTTAAGATGACCGATATACTAGTTTCGACATCAGCATTTATTGTGACCCTCACCCACCCCTCTACTTCTAGATCTAGAGAAGTCGACTGGGAGCTCATGGGTTCTGAGGCTATTCTTGAAGTAACACCTATAGTTCAGACCGCAACACAGGATGTTGGCCTGGCTGAAAAATTTTTCCATATTATCACAGCAGATTCATCAAGCCACAACAAGCGTTCTAAAGAGGAAACGCTAGAAGCATTTGTAAAAGGCTCTTCGCGTAAAATCTTTGAGCAATTTTGGGATAGTTCCCAGTGGAATGAGCTTCAAGGCTTATGCCTTAAGCTGCCTCAGATTACCTGCATTCT
>JAYRNE010000098.1:0-2585 GCA_041912355.1 Chlamydiales bacterium | reverse complement strand
TTTCTTGTGCTTATCAAATCTTCCAATTATTTAGCAAGGTTTTGAATATAATTTGTCTTGCCTAATTTAGTGGCTTGCAGGAGAATTATTAAATAGCGCATTTATTATATATAATAGGACTATGCTATGAATCTAATACGTCTCTTTATTTTGTTTGCAATCCTAGCAATAAGGCTAGAAGCATCAAGTCCCTTAGATGTTTTTCCTAAAACTGTAGAAGAGATGCAAGAGGTGATAAGTCGGGCTAAGGCCGAAGCACTTTCTGATATTGAGACAATTGCCCAAATGCCAAAAGAGGCTCGTACTTTCGAAAATACGGTTATCGGATTTGACTATGTAGCGGCAAAGTTTTATGTGCCTTATGCGGCGATAGCAACGCTAGAGATGCTGCATCCGGATGAGGCCATGCGTAAAGAGGCAGAGGCTCTTATACTTAGCTGCCAGGAATTTGTACTTGATGCCTTTCATACTAATCGCGCTATTTATCAGGCCTTTAAGGAATGTGAGCACCTAGCAACATCACAAGAAGATACCTACTACCTGACATCTACAATTAGCGAGTTTAAAAAAGCGGGTCTTGAGCTTAGTGAGGAAGAGTTTTTACGAGTGCGAGAGCTTAGCATAAAACTTGGGGCTCTTGGTGTGCAGTATTATGCCAATATCGCAAAAGATCAATCTACCCTTAAGGTAAAGTATGAGGAGCTTACAGGTATTGACGATGCATATATTAGTGCCTTAGAGCGTGACGGGGAACACTACATCCTGCCTGTAAACTCACCAACAGTTGATAAAATACTTTCATGTTGTGACGTAGAGACAACACGAAGAGCCTTATATGAGCTCTACACAAACCGCGCCTGTCCACAAAATCTGGCTATACTCCAGCAAGTACGAGAGCTACGTCATGAGCTTGCCCTCCTTTTAGGCTATGCAAGCTATGCAGAGCTTGATATCTCTTCGCAAATGGCCAAAACTCCTGCTAGTGTACAGCAGTTTTTAGCCGCGCGTGCTTCTCAATCTATTGAAGAAGCAACAAAAACATGGGCTCTTTATAACAATGGCAACGATATAAACCGCTGGGACCTTCCATACTTTGCCAATCAGTACAAAAAGAACAGGTTTGGACTCGATCAAGAACAGCTTCGAGCCTATTTTCCATTTAAAAAAACGTTAGATGGCATGTTTAAAGTTTTTGGGAAATTTTTGGGCATGGAATTTTGCATTATCCCAACTGAAGATTTGTGGCATCAAGATGCCCTCTTAGTTGAGGTGAGAGCGGATGATGCTCTTGTAGGCCATATTGTCTTTGACCTATTTCCGCGCCCTAACAAATATACCCACGCATGCTGTAATGGTGTTGTGGCAGATAATAAAAGAGCGCCTCTTGCAGTTGTTATAGCAAATCTAACTCCACAGCTTTCCCACAGCGAACTAAAAACCCTCTTTCATGAATTTGGCCACGCAATTCATGCGCTATGCGGTAAATGCAAAATGCCAACCAAAAGCGGCTACAATACAACATGCGATTTTATAGAAACGCCTTCACAGCTCTTTGAAGAGTGGGTCCATGATAGTGAAATACTGACCCTTATAGCTGATCTCTCAGAAGAGATAATTGAAAAGCTTATAGCTTCTAGCAGCATTAATGATGGCTTGCGTGCAACTTTAGCGGCAGAAATATGCTATTCTCTTCAGGCGCTTGAGATGTTTGGCTTATCACAAAGCAAGCCTCTAGTAATGCTAGAACGAGATATCCAAAAGCAAATTATGCCAAGCATACGTTTTGCACCTGATGCTAACTCCCTTTGCACCTTTGAGCACCTTATAAACTATGGCGCTAAGTATTATAGCTACCTCTGGTCTAAAGAAATCGCCAAATCCTTCTACGCCTATATTAAGGCAAATGGTGGGCCTCTAGATCCTCTGATGGGCAAGCGCTACCTTGAAAGGGTTGTTGGTCGCGGCGGAAGTCTTCCCCCAGAAGTAATTGTGGATGACTTTTTACATGGTCTATAGCTGCCACTTGTGCTTTTAATGTAAGGTGGAGTATTTTATTCCCTTTTTTCAATAAAGGGAAATGGTATGGCACATCCTCTAACAGGATATCGGGATCTTACAGAAGCAGAAATCGAGGCAAGAATTGTCTATGTTGATCGTTGCATAGAAAGGGTAAAACGCCAATTGGGCATAGGTATCGATTGGGACCAAGTAGGTGCAATACAAGAGTGTGAAGAGAGATTGCGTACCTTTGATACGATATTTAGAGAATCTCAAAACCCTGCTTTAGTAAGGCAGGCACATAAAGATGATGATGGACTCATCACACCGCTAGAAGAGCAAGAAGAGCTCCCATCTGATAGCAGAAGTGCCACTCTTTTAGAAGAGCTTCTAGTACCCTGTGAGCAAGAAGTTGAAACGCTTTCTGACTTATTTGGAGAAGTTAGCCTTAACAATAAAGAAGAATCTCCTCAGCCTCTTAAAGAGCCTGTCCTTTTAGAAGAAGCATTAAGTTCAAGATCAACTACCCCGCTAAGTGATGATGAAAAAGCGCTAGTAGAGGTGCAACTGCCAGCAAAAGTGCATGC
>JAYRNE010000097.1:0-9815 GCA_041912355.1 Chlamydiales bacterium | reverse complement strand
TTCTATGTCCCTTTTGCTTAGGACTGTTCAAAGTAGTCAATCATCTGACCATTAGGGTCCACCGCCCAGAACTTACGGCCCTCTTTTGAGAGCTTTACAACAAGTACCTGCTGGGTTTCGGTAGCGTGGGCAAGGTAGGGGCGGTTGTTGTCAGGTTTTCTTGGCTTTACGCCCCACGAGCCGTCGCCGAAGTAGACAACTCCATTAGAATTTTTTTTGCCTTTTATTAACGGGAAGGTGCGTTTGTAGGCGTGGTCATGGCTTTCAAAGCAGGCGTGTACCTTGTATTTTTCAAAAAGGGGGACCCAAAATTTACGCACCTTTTTGCTTACATGAAAGTCCATTTTGTTGCTTGAGGGATAGGCTCCAACGTGGTAGATGACAAAGCGGTGATCATAATACCTTGTTCGCGAAAGCACGGCACGAAGCCAGTTGGTTTGTGCCCCTTTAATGGCTTGTGTGTGGTCTGAGTCCAAAAAGGTGAGGTGCAAATAGTCACCAAAGCCAAGTTCGTAAAAGCTCTTTTCAAAGAACAAGAAATATAGTAGTGCATCCTTTTGGGAGCGGCCAAAGCTGCCAGAGACTTCATGGTTGCCGATAGTGGCTAAAAGGGGAATCAGGCAACCATCCCCATCGCGCATGCTATCAGACCATGACTCAAAGAAGGTGTGCCATTTATCCCAGTCTTCCTCTTCATCTTTTTTAGAAGCAGAGTAGGCAATATCGCCGCCAATAATGGCAAAGCGTGGATTTTCTTTTGCAGCCTGCCTGCACATAAGTTCAAAGCGCTTAAGGCTTCGGTTGTAGGCATCGCCCCCTGCCACAAAACGAATTTGCTCTGAAAGTTCTTTGGGCATGGTGCGAAACTGGTAGTAGTCTGATTTTTTGCCAAAGTGAAAGCGATAGATAGTATCTGGCTGTAGTTCCTTTAGCTCTACTTTGTGTACAAGATAGGGTTCATCAAAGGGGACATGTTTATAAGAGCCATAAGCTTGTTGCCACTCTGAGCCGTTTTTAGGTCTATAGTGAACTTGACTATCTTTATCTTTTTCTTTTGTGATCCAGGTGATGACCATTGTAGTTGTTGGGTCATCTCTCCAGGTAAGAAAGAGCGTCTGGTCATTTTTTGCTGCAAGCGGGGCAGCTAAAAGAAGTAAAAGTAGTAAAAACTTTCTCATGGTGGTCCTTGCGTTGTGAGCCTTTTGCAAAACCACAGTTCTTCAAAAGACTCTATATTTATTTATTAAGAATTCTGCTATTAAGTTAGAGTATTTATTAATATTCTCTGCTATTTGGGAGGAAGAGTCTCGAGTGCAGTAGTCAGACACCAGCTTAAAAATTTGGCATTTTTTGCCAAGGGCTTTTGCGCTATAGGCTGCAGCGTAGCCTTCCATGTCTACAAGGTCATATTCGCCATCAATTGATTTATAAAGCGGAAAGTCTAGTGTAAGAAGTTTAAGGCCACTATTTTGTAGAGCTAGGGGATGAAAGACTTCCTTAGTTTCTGGCCCTTTTGGGTGCCAGAGGTACTTGTGAGCAACTGCTACAGAATAGATGGTTCCAAGAAGAAGGTCCTTGTTTAACGCCCCTGCGATGCCGATATTTATGATCGTTTCAAACTCATCTTTTAGCTCTAAGAGTGTGGCATGAGTAGCAAAAGGCCCTATGCCTGTAATGGCGATAAGGCCTATATCGGATGAAAATAATCCAGAATGGAGTGATTTGGCGTTAGTCTTTCTAAGTGTAGTATCTGCCTCTTCAGAGGTAGCAAACGTGATCAATTTCATAAAATTTAAGCGCTTCTTTTGGTAGCAAATTCTGGTCGACCCCTAGCTGAAAGAGGGTTTCGATGGCCTTCATGCCATTTTCAGAGATCTGCAGAGTCTCTTCATTTACATAGGTTTTAATATGCTCGAGGATGATGGCATCATCTTTTTCTTGACTCAAACTGCGTACGTACTTAAGTGAGCTTTCAGGGTGATCAAAGGCGTATTTAATGGAGTCTTTAAGAGCCCGCGCTGCTTCTTTATAGACTTCTTTTTTGGCGACAACCACACCAAGAGGGACTTCACAGCCAAAATGGTGGGTAAAGAGTTTGCCAAGGTCACATACCTCATAAAAGCCCGCCTGCTCAAAGCTAAAGCGCGTCTCGTGAATAATAAGGCCGCAGTCGGCTTCGTCATTTGCAAGTTTTTCTAGGATTTCATCATAGCGGCATACGCCAATGACGAGAGGTTCAGGGCAGAGTGTGCGAAGAAGTAGGTATGCAGTAGTATCAAGCCCTGGTACTAAGATGGTTTTCGAGCTAAGCTCAGAGGGGTTAAAGGGTGTCTTTGAAATAATTTTGGGGCCTGAGTGGCTAACGGCAGCTCCTGATGGAAGCATAAAGTAGTTTTGAGTGATCTTGCCAAGTGTAAAGCAGGATACTTTTGTTACAGGGTAGAGTGCCTGATAGGCCATAGCGTTGAGCTGCTGTATGTCTGCTAAAATAGGCTCAGGTTTTATTAGAGAGGCAATTTTGCCATGTATCCATGCATCGAAAATAAAGGTGTCGTTAGGGCAGGGTGAAAAAGCTATTTTCATAGTGGTTAAAAAAGGTTTAATACTCGTTCGGGAATTTGGGGTTTGGGGGGTTCCTGTACAGGAAGCGCTCCATTTGTGCGGTTTAGAAGGTCTACAATTTGCTCACACGTTAGGTCGTCAGTCATAGCTTTAAATACTTCGTAAAGCACCATCACGTCGTTGAGGGCGCGGTGAGCTTGATTTGAGGCTATGCCATAGGACTGGCGCAAAAATTGCAAACTATGTCTTGGAAGGTCTTTTCGGTAGCGACGCGACCATTTAAGTGAGTCAATATAGAGCCACTCATCAGGAAGTGTATGGCCAAAGCGCTTACTTTCGTGGCGCAAAAAAGGCACATCAAAGCTATCGCCATTATGGGCAATGAGGGCAACATCGCCTTCACAAAAGGCAAAAAAGTCGCGCACTACTGTTCCAAAGTCAGCTTCATTTGCTACCATGGCATCAGTGATCTGGTGAACCATGATCGTTTCTGGCGGTATTGGAATGCCGGGATTAATGAGCCTCTCAAAGGATTTTCCCAAGACAGGATCATAGGCTGCAAGTTCTACAATGCGGTCACTAGCCGGATTTCTTCCCGTAGTTTCTGTATCAAAAAAGATAGGGCGACGAGCCACGACGTTGCCTTAAGATGTTTTAAGTTCGCCTGCTTTTTTCAGGATGTCTTCTAACGTCATAGCGCCTTGAGCTAGTGCCTCAATGACCGTTGAAAAGGTCTTACATATCATCTGTGATGTGTTTATAAGGGCTTCTAAGATCTCTGGCTGAAACTCTTTTTTAAGAGCTGGCATCATGAGGCGATAAAAGACGGTGTTTGATGTTTCATCAAGGCAGAAGCCTGGCATATCTAGCTCTTTATTAAGCATGTGTAGCAGGCGGCCTAAGTCGTTCATATGGGCCGGTTCTACATTTGTTGGAATAAAGGTAAGAAGCTGAACAAGCTCGCCATCATGAAGTTCGCGGATGAAGAGAGGAAATTGGCTTCCTTCGTGTTCAAAGATAACGTAAATCTGCTTTGTTTCTGGCTGAACTTTAGCGTCAAGTTTAAGGCCCTGTAGTGTCTGTAGGAGGTTATGTTCGTTAACTTTCATGAGTTCCTCATTGGTTAGTACTCAAAGCCTGGCATCAGGCTTGGATTTTTTTGCCTTGTCAGGCTTGGATTGTTCGTATTTGGCAAGGTGGTCACTTCACCTTCATCAGGCATTCTGTAGCAGCTTGCAGTAAGTAATACAAGTAAAATAATTACAAAGTTCATGTGCTTAAGTATGTACCTTTGCTGAATAAAACTCAAGGAGAGGGAAAGGACATAAGGACCAAAAGGACATAAAGGACCAAAACGACAAAGGACCTAAAGGACAAAATAACCGTTATAATGTCCTTTAGGTCCTTTCGTCCTTTATGTCCTTTTTTTACCCACAAGTCTTGTTATCAAATGTTAGCTGGTGGAGCCCCGCAAGAATAAGCTTTACAACACTTGTCGTGTCTGATTCACCGGGGATGATTACGTCGGCATAGCGCATGCAGGGCTCTACATAAAGCTTATGCATAGGTTTTACTGTGCTGATGTACTGTTCTATTACACCGCCAAGGTCGCGGCCACGCTCTTGTATGTCGCGTTCGATGCGGCGTAAAACTCGAATGTCATCTTCTGCTTCTACGTATATTTTCAGGTCGAAAAGGTTGCGTAGGCGCTCATCTGTGAAGATCAAAATTCCTTCCACGATGATTACATCACCGCCACATACTTCCTGGGCACTCTCTTCGCGACAGTGTGTTTTAAAGCTGTAGTTTGGTTTTGAGATCGATCTACCGGCTTTGAGCGTTTGGATGTCTTCATACAAGCGGTCAAAGTCGATTGATGTGGGGTGGTCGTAGTTTATGCGTTCGCGCTCGATAATGGGAAGGTGGCACTGATCTTTATAGTAGCAGTCTTGTTCTATAATCGATACCGTAATTCCTAAAGTGCCTTGTAGGCGCTTGGAAAGGGTTGTTTTTCCAGATCCAGTTCCTCCAGCAATTCCGATAATAAAGGGTGTGGTTGCAAAAAGAGCATTACTAACTAAGAGAGCAAAGGTAAGAAAAAGGCGTTTCATAAAGTGTCAATCCCAAATTTTTTTCGGTAAACTATATGCAAAGACTGTGATAAATGCAATTAGACACTGGCAGCTCTTCAAGAGCATGAAAAATGCAGTAAGCTTCGCCCATCCCTACAGCAGGGCGAAGTTGGCTTTATCGTTTTGCTCAGTTGCTCTCGAGTTGAGAATTCTGTATAGGATGATTGTCAAAACCCTTAAGCACTTGTATGCCTGTTGAGGTTTCGGAAATGGCTACTTTTTGCCCGTCAATTGACAAGAGGTAGATCACGGCCTTTGGGGAGATAACCCGCTTTTCTAAAAGCTGTATTCTTGTAGCTTGGCCTGCACTATCTTTCACTCTCATGATGCCAAATTTTTTGAGGTACCATGTGCCCGCAAAAAGAATAAGCAGCATGACGATAAGCAGCAACAGGGTTTTATTCCATAGCGCGCCATAGCGTGATTCTTCTGCTACTTCTCTGCCTGCATTTTCTTGTTCCCACTGCCTAAAAGATTCAGGCATCTGCTCCTCATCCTGCTTTTGTGGCTTTGTAGGGGCGTTTTGAGCAAAAACATGGGTGGGACAAACGGAAAATAGTAGCAGTAGCAAGCTGAGTATGTAATTCATAAAACCTCTTTTCTTGCTTAAAATATGCCAAAATGAGGTAAATTGCAACAAAGGATAAAGATGAATACCAAGGGTTTAATTGCCATAGACATTGACGGTACGCTCACAAGTGTGCCAAACGTGCTTCCACCTCAAGTGATTGCGTATTTGCAAAAAATTCATAGAGATGGCTGGAACTTGCTTTTTGTTACTGGGCGCACAGTATATTGGGCAAGTAAGCTCTTGCACGATCTTCCCTTTGATTTTTTTCTCTCAGCCTTTAACGGCGCCTACACGCTTAATTACCGTGAGAAAAAGATCATCAAAAAATCCTATTTGCCACTTGAGCGCATATTTCAGGTGGTGAATTTAGTTAAGGACCACGATGTTGGCATTGCCTTTTATGGAGCACCTGATATTGACGACAGGTCATTTTTATTTCGCAAATTTGCTTCGCATGTAGTTCAGAACCATCTTATGCAGCGAGCAAAGGTTGTCAAGGACCCCTGGAGTGAGGTGGATAATGTGATGGATCTTCCCCTTGATGATTTTGCTGCAATGCGCCTTTTTTGTTTGCCGCATACGGCTAAGCACTTAAGTGCCCTTATAGAAGATATAACCCCTCTACACGCGCCTATGATGAAGGATTCTTACAACGACAGCTTTTCTGTTGTGCAGGTAACTCACAAAGATGTTAGCAAGGGTAAAGCTATGGAATGTGTGCTGAAGTTTTTAGGAGAGTTAAAGCCTGTTATTGCCTGTGGAGATGACCATAATGACATTTCTATGCTAAAGCAAGCCGATATTGCTGTAGTTATGGCAAACGCACCAAGTGAAGTCGTAGCACATGCAGATATTATTGCGCCGCCGGCAAGCCAGGAGGGTATTATTGTGGGGATTACTAAGGCTTTAGAACTTCTTCATAAAAAGGGGACTTAAAGGCCCTCTCTTCCTTTTGTCCTTTTTGTTCCTTTCTGCTATAGTATTTCCTTATGAACGACGACCCAATACGCCTTTTACACGAGCGCTGCCTTTTGGCCGCAAAAAAGCATGAAAGCAATACTGGCTTTATAGCCCAGGAAGAAAGAATTGCGGTTTATGACAACTTTCTTTTTTGTCTTGCACTCTTTAAGTCGAAAACTCATGAAAATATTTTTGAAGCAAGGAAGTTGCTTGACCACCTTCTTTATTTTCAGCAGGGTTTTAGCACCCTGCCATCACATGGCAACTTTCCGGTTCTTGTAAGCGACTATCCCTACTGTCACGACCACTTGCAAGCAATTCGCTGCCTCGTAGTGCAAATATGGATTATGCGCGAATTTTCTCAGGTGCTTGGCCAGGAGCTTAAAGGGCGCTTAGAAGCATCTATCGAGCTCGTTCTTAACTTTTTAGAAAAAATTACACAGGAAGTGAAGTTTCCTGTCTGGGCAAAGTGTAAATATGCTGCTGCCTTAAAGGCCTTGAATAGGCCCTATATACTGCCTGACTTAGCCGACACTTCAGATTTACGCACATGGGGTGATCCCTACTGTTTGGCAGAAATGATTACAGCATACCAGCTTGCGCCATCAAGTGAATGGGACCCCTTTTGGCAATACCTTTCTAGCGTCTGGCATGAGCCTTCTCTTCAAGTTGTAGGCCCTGCCTATAAGCTTGGCTTCCAGCATCCAAACCTTCTTTGTGCCATGAAGCTATTTAACAATACTCTTGATAAAGTGCAGGCCTATCCGCTTTATTCCGCACTTCTTACTAATGAGCACAAGAAGTGCGAGGTTACACCTATTTCAGGTACTAACGACCGCTTTTCTTGGCGCGTAGAGCAGATGCCCACATACGCGATATCGTCACTTACTGGAAAGCAAAGCCCCCCAGAAACTCCTGGATTATTTCCTTACTATCTTGTTACCGGGCCCCACTCTTTAGCTATTCAAGCCCCCATGGGCTATAGCCCTTCGGAGCTTGTGTTCGAAATACCGTCAGAGGTCTTTTTAGAGGAAAAAGAAAAGGCAAAGGGACTTGTGATTGCCTTTAATGACCATCCACATAACCAGGTACTTGTTGGCGGCAAAACTGCCACCTGTTTCACTATGAAAGATCCTTTGCAAATTACCCTAGGAGGCCTTTCTATTGACGTTGGCTTTACCATTACGTCAGGTGATGGAGAGTTTGTTGGCCACGTTGCGCGCGGAAATAGATCTGGCCATTGCCAAGAGCGCTACACTGCCCAGGATGTGATAGTCTTCTTGCGTGCCCTTCGTGGCTCTAAACCCACCACGATACGTGTAGATCTTAAATTACTGGATAAGTCCCCATAAAGCGCAGGATATAGAATGTCTTTTTGCGGTAGCTGGAAGACAGCTTTCTGTAGCGGAACTTCCGTGAGAAAGGACAAAGGACGAGGGACCAAAAGGACAAAGGGACCAAAACGACATAAAGGACCAAAAGGACAAAGGACATAAAGGACAGCCATAACGGTTATTGGTGTCCTTTATGCCTTCGTCCTTTGTCTTTTATGTCGTTTTTGTCCTTTTGGTCCTTTTGTCCTTTTGGTCTCTCGTCCTTCGTCCTGAGCTCAGCGGTTCTCGAGGATTTGCGTTTTAGGGGTAAATCCGCTACTATTGTTGCCAAAAAGGAGAATTTTATATGCTATCACTAGATCTTCGAGGAAAGCGCGCCTTTATTGCAGGCGTTGGAGATGATGTTGGGTTTGGTTGGGCTATCGCTAAGGCACTTGCTGAGGCGGGAGCTGAGATTTTGATTGGAACCTGGACCCCAATGATGAAAATTTTTACTCAAAGCTTAGCAAGCGGGAAGTTTGATGAGTCGCGCAAGCTTTCAGACGGCCGTATGCTGGAATTTGTAAAAGTTTACCCCTTAGATGCAACCTTTGATAGCCCAGAAGATATTCCCGAAGAAATTCGTGAAAATAAGCGCTACAAAGAGGCAAGTGGCTATACGATAGCAGAAGTTGCGGAATCTATTAAAAATGATTTTGGTAATATAGACATCCTCATTCACTCTCTTGCTAATGCCCCTGAAGTGCAAAAATCTCTTTTAGATACAAGCCGAAAAGGGTATTTAGCTGCTATGAGCTCATCGTCATACTCATTTGTCAGCTTGCTTGCGCATCTTGCGCCTATCATGAATAGGGGAGGCTCGGCGCTTTCACTTACTTACATTGCCTCTGAAACAGTAATTCCAGGCTATGGTGGCGGTATGAGCTCAGCAAAAGCTGCGTTAGAGAGCGATACCAAGACTTTGGCTTATGAAGCAGGAAGGCGCTTTGGCATTCGTGTAAATACCATTTCTGCCGGTCCCTATGGCAGCCGCGCGGCAAAAGCCATTGGCTTTATTCAGCGCATGATAGAATACACTGCAATTAACTCGCCTCTACAAAGACCTATTGAGCCTCAAGAAGTTGCAAATTCAGCTGCATTCTTGGTGTCACCTCTTTCATCTGCTGTGACAGGTGTTGTACTTTACGTTGACTGCGGAATGCATGCAATGGGAGTTGCTCTAGATAGCCAGGCCTTTCAGCCGGTAGCATAAGAAGAAGGGTGAAAGGGCTATTTTGGGCAGAATGGTTAGGGGATGAACCTTCGGGCACGGGCTCGGGCACGGGCTCGGGCACGACTGCATGAAGCTTTTGTTGGAAAAGTACCGGGCATTTTGCGATTGTCTACATGGGCTTTATGCACTCGTGCCCGAGCCCGTGCCCGTGCCGGTGCCCGAATGCTTTGCAGCCCCGGAAGTTTTGCAAAGCATTCGGTTATTAGTATAACGCTTTAGTTAATGCGAGTAGCTGGAATCCAGTTATCTGTATCCACAGAGATAAGAATAAATGGGCTTCCTAAAGAAAACCAGGTGTCATTAGTTCCACAAATAATTGTGTGGCCTTTTTTCCAGCTGCGAAGAATTTGACGAGCCGGGTCTGATGGCTCAATTTTCCAAAGTGTTTTATCATTAAGGAAGATTTCCCCTCTTGCTAAGTCAATTGTCTCGATAACACGTCTATTTGGATTGTACTTAAAGGGCCCGAGCGACATGTTAACTGCTACTGTCTCGTTCGTTTGAAGGTTCATGAGGCGATACTCATGGACATTCTTTTTTCCTGTAAGCTTTTGCCATAGTGTGAGCGAATTTGGCTTAACTGTAATTTCATCATGAACGCGCCATGTTTTTGCTATGTCGCGATCTTTTTCACTCACGCTCCACACAGTACCATCTTGAATGGTAATGATGTTGCCCTTAGGGTCAGTTTCGCGAACAAAGTGTGTAACAACAGGAAAGGGCGATGCTTTGAAAAATGAAAAGAGGCCTTTTTGCTGAATATTTAGTCCACTTGGGCTGCTAGGAGCATTTTTGCCACCAACAAGTCTTTTGTTTTGGTTGGCCATTTCTGCCATGAGGCCATATACCTCTTGCTTTTCTTTAATTGGCATTGGCTTTCGCTGGACGCGTTCTTCATTTGGCTTGTTTTTTTGGCAGCCACATCCTGCAAGCACAAAGCTTACATTGTCGCCACTTGGTTGTAGCGGCTTAGGTGGAGTTTG
>JAYRNE010000096.1:0-1994 GCA_041912355.1 Chlamydiales bacterium | reverse complement strand
TGAGCAGTTTGAAGCTGTAATCAAGCCGATCTATGGCGATCAGACGAAGGCGCTAGATCAAATCGGCAAGGGGTTAGATAGAAGCTGCGAAGTGTTAGTTGAATCAAAAGGCACTACGCAAAAAATTATTGGGCTTGTTGTCTACAAGCTTGAACCAACGCAAGAATTTTCCCGTTTTGGCGCTGAAAATGCCTTAGAGCTTAAAACCCTTTTAGTTGTAGATGCAGCAACTAATTCTCGCAAAGGTGTGGGTTCGAAATTGCTCTCTCGAATAGAAGAGGTAAGTCGAGCAAGTAAGTTTTCAAGTATCGTTGTCACAGTGTCTGAAGCAAAAGAAGATGCCCGTGCTTTCTTTGCAAAGAAACAGTTTTCAAAAATCGGTGAAATTCCCAGGGATGTAAACCGCGAATTCATACTAGCAAAGAGCAATAAATAATGCTTCACCTACACTGCGAAAGTCCCTATTTTGAGTTGATAAAGAGTGGAAGGAAAAGAGTTGAGGGGCGCCTTGCCAAAGAGAAGTATCTTTCTCTTAAGCCTGGAAGCAGAATATGTTTTAATAGCTCGTTGGAAGTGAGTGTAAAAGCTGTAAGGCGCTATACGAGCTTCAAAGAAATGATCGAGAAAGAAACGGTTGACGCAGTTTTACCTGAGTATTCTGGCAATAGGCCTGAACAGGTTTATCGCTCCTTTTATAGCGAAACCGACGAAAAAAAATATGGTGTTGTAGCTATTGAGGTTGCAATTTGCTGATATCCCAAAATGTAATGCTTGCCTTTTCTTTGCTCTCAAATACCTTGTCAGGGCAAGATCCCGAGATAAAACAGTTATCATCAATTTTAAGTAGTGAAGATACCCTGCCAGGGTTGTTGCCAATAGTGTGAATGGAATGGTCGGTCCGCGTGTCCCATAGTTTGATGGTTGCATCATCTGCGCAACTTGCAAGAAGATGTGGTCTTAGCTCTACTACAGACCATACGCGGCCTTTATGTTCCCGATACTCCTGGAGAATGCTTTGGTGTGCGATATCTGCAATACGGACGCTGCCATCAAAAAGCGTGCAGGCAAGTTTATTTGAATTTCGGCTGATGCGCGCTATAGAAGATATATGGGGTCTCTGTGGCGATTTACGGCTATTTTTTTCTTCTGCAATGACCGATACTACTTGTGGAGATCTTTTGTAGATATGACTCCAGACATTCATTGTTGAGCCAATTACCACAATAATACTATCTCGACTTAGTGGCTCTACACAGTACACCCAATCGTTTGCATGAGCCTGCCAATAGCTCATTATCTTTCCCGAAGTGGCATCCCACAGCTGTATAAAGCGTGGAGTGCCAGTGAAAAAGGTGTTTTGCTTGCCAAAACTATTTGCTGCAATACAGTTGATCCTCTGCTTATTGCGGTCTTTTGAAATGGTTTGACTCTTTGCGTTGTTGGAAGGGGTGTAAGCAAATGAACGGAGCTCGTTGCCTTTTGCATCCCAAACTGTAATGCATCCATTTCTTGTACCTGAAGCAAAGCTTGTTTCACTTACCTTAGCCAATGCCGTTACCCAATATTCATACCCTTGCCGCTGAAAGTCTGAGCTGCAGGTAACAAGGTTATTTCCTGCAACATCCCAGAGTTTTACGGTGTTGTCCTTGGATCCACTTGCAAATACGCCAGGAGCTACATGTAGCATTCCATGGATATCATCATTATGGGCATTGAGAATTCTGTGTGTAGCACTCACACTAGTGATGTGAGTCCTATCGAATTGCTTTGTGAGGTCGTCAACTGCGTCACTTATCATGGGTTATATTTTTTTTATGTGTAATGCTAAAACGCCGCTATTTTTTGCTCTTTCAATATATCCTGAAATTTTTTGATATTCTCCAAAAGCAGCGTCGAGGGTGCTAGCAGAAGGGATGCATTTTTTAAACCCTGTTGCATCGAGCATTTCTCTGAATCCAGTAAAGGTTTCGATTTTTGTGATGGTACAGAGAACC
>JAYRNE010000095.1:0-2079 GCA_041912355.1 Chlamydiales bacterium | reverse complement strand
CCAAAACAAAAATGCTTTCCATGGAAGAAATATGGACACGAGTTTAAAGAAAATTTCATTCCTAAAAACTCGAAGTTTTTGACAGCCCAGGCCGGACCCCAAAATGACCCCCCAAAATAAAAAAGCCTCGAAATACAAGATAAGATCCGTAATGAAGGGGCTCATAAGGATCATTGTTTAGGAAAATTCATTGGTAGAGGTTTAATGGTTGTTAATACGATGACTTCTAATTGTTCTGAGGGGACGTACACATAGCTTTTATAGATGCGCATGCCTTTAGCTTTGGCGTGGGCTTTTACAGCATCTACACTTACGTAAACGTCTTTATAACGCGTTGTCCCATCATCATGGCAAATAAAATGTACTTTTTTATTTGTAAGAAGTTCTCTTACGGCCTCAAGGACCTTTGTACAGCGAAACTGTGGACAGCTTGCGCTTCTCTTTGGCTCTACGGGCTCACGGACATATGGCCCAATAGTTGCTGGGATCGACATAATAACACCTCCTCGTAAAACCAAAAGTAACAGTATTCTCGCTATCCATTTTCTGCAAGAGAAGGATGAACATAGATTCGCCAGTTGAAAATAACAGCAGCATTATGCTTATCTTGGGAGGTATTGTAACACGAGTGATTAGCATGCTATCGCGCATCATGGCGCTTATTATAAAAGAGATTTTGGTGCTCCTTAAGGACCCAAAAGCGCGTTATGTGCTTATTGTGCCGCCTCTTATTCAGCTCTTTATCTTTTCATATGCCGCTACGTTAGATGTAAAAAACGTCCCTATAGGCATCCTCAATCGCGATAATGGCGAAAAGTCTGTAGAGCTTGTTCAGCGCTTTATTGGATCGCCTATGTTTACGCGGATTATCTTTTTGAAGTCTGTAAGCGAAATTCCAGACTTTTTAGACACCCAAAAAGGGGTGCTTGTCATTTCGATAGATGAGCAGTTTTCTCGCAACATCGATGCTAAAAAGCATGTAGATATTCAGCTTCTTTTTGATGGGAGAAAGTCAAATAGCACGCAGATTATTGCGGGTTACTGCTCTCGCATCATCGGGCAGTATAATGAGGATATTGCATCTGATATTGGCTATAAAATGCAGCCTACTCAGCTTTTTGCACGTAACTGGTATAATCCCAACTTGCTTTATTACTGGTACAACGTTCCAAGCCTTTCGGCGGTGCTTACGATGGCTCTTGGCCTTATCATCACATCGCTTTCTGTGGCAAGAGAGCGCGAGATGGGCACTTTTGACCAGCTGCTCGTATCACCTGCCACAACTCAAGAGATTATGCTTGGAAAGATGCTGCCGGCAGTAATCATATCGCTTTCAGAAGCAACTCTTATTGTTCTTGCAGCTATATTTGTTTTTCAAATACCCTTTACGGGCCATCTATGGATTCTTTACCTGGGGCTTTTTGTCTTTGTCTGCTCTATTGTAGGCGTGGGGCTTTTTATTTCTTCTCTCTGTTCCACCCAGCAGCAGGCAATACTTGGCACCTTTTGCTTTATGTCACCCTCAGTGCTCCTCTCAGGTTTTGCCACCCCTATAGAAAATATGCCAGTCTGGCTGCAGTACGTTACGTACTTGAACCCTTTGCGCTATATGCTTGTTATCGCCCGGGGTCAGTTTCTAAAAGATGTGCCTTTTGATACAGTCATTCACAATATTTGGCCTATGGCAGTTATTGCGCTTTTCACCCTTAGTGCTTCTACATGGTTTTTTAGACGGCGCTTAGCGTAAATAGCCGATTAGAAATAGCCCTATAAAGACTATGGCTATAGTAAGAAAGATTGTAAGTAAGTTCGAAGAGGTGAAGATATCCTTTTTGATTTCCTTCTCAACCTGCTTATATTTAAAAAAGGCAAGTATGCCTATAAGTAAGCCGATAGCTATGATGGCAATACCGACTGCTGACGAGTAGCCCTGTATCTGAGGTGAGGGCGATTGGTTCAGAAAAACTGATATGTTCTTGAGAAATAACCCAAATCGCTCAATTACAAATCCAAATGCCATAATGCCAAGGCTGGTTCTTGTCCAAGCAAGGTAGGTCCTTTCGTTGGCTAGATGGTCTG
>JAYRNE010000094.1:0-8678 GCA_041912355.1 Chlamydiales bacterium | reverse complement strand
GGTGAAAAGTTTTCTTGCACCTTGCTCGTAAAATTAGGGGGCAGGCTTATAGAGGCTACAATAGTGCCTAGTGAGAATGGGGGCTTTTCTTTATCTGACAACTTAGATATCGCTCATTTAAAGATAGAGCCCCTCGTAGAACACCTTAAAAAGAGGATAGAGGCATCTCAGAGAGTAGTAGATCATATTGGCTTTGAGTCATATTGTGATGTAGGTAATGCATTACGCGGTAAGCCCCCTGGTACATTTGTTTTACAAAAATTTCCTCAGGGTGATCCGCTAGCTAGAGACATTAGGCTCCACTATGTCACTCAAAAAGGAAGAATTAACACACTTGGCATTGAAGCTATGCCTAGCGGCTATAGAGTGTTGAAACTTGATCGAGCTGGTACTAGACCTCTAGGAGATTGGCACCCAACTTTAGATGAGCTTTTAGCCCGCAGTTTTCCTATGCAGATGCTCCCTTGCTATGGTGACATCAAGGAAGAGCCTGGCTATCACGCTCAAATAGGTCAAGATGAGGTGCAGAAGCTTTTTAGAGATACTCAAGGCCCTTGCTTTCTCCTTCGGATGACAGATAGGGTAGGGGTCTATGAGGTTTGTTATAGAGATTCCACATCTTCCGAGGTCAAGCGGGCCGATGTTACTATTGGGGAAAATGGTATTAGGCAGAAAAAAATTATCTATAATGACAATCTGCGCCTTTCTCAAACTGGTGATGTTATGACAGTTGAAGAGACACCATGGTGTAGATCTGCTCAGCAACTTGTGACAAGCCTTTGTGGGGAGGAGCTTCCTCCAATACCTAAGGTGGTAACACTACACCATGATGTGGACATTGAGAGTATTAAAGCACGCCTTGACAGGGTTATTTTTATAAATAGAGACGAAATCCAACTTGTCATACGCGAAAAACTTACACAAGCTATGGCTGAAGAGTTGATATATGCAGGAGATGTTTTACATGTAGAAGATCTCGTTAACCTTCTTTCAGATGTAAAAGGGGTGCGCCTTCCAACAAAAGAGATGATTATTAAAGAGGCCGTTAGGCGCTTTCCGGCCTGCGTTGTTATACTTTCTGATGCTGAGCGAAATATGGTTGGAGCCGAAGGGATGAAACAGGCATGCATAAGCTATATCAACGAGCTTACTCATCCTGATTCGCAATTTTTTCGCACTCACGAAGAGCTAAATTCGGGATTAGGTATCGCTGCATTACTCCTTGAGTTTGCACCTAACCTTACAAAAGAAGAAAAACGAGAACTCGGCGAGAAGCTTATCGCAGCAATTCAGGAGAGAAGACCTCCAATGATGCTTGAAGGCAATAGAGCTTTCAGGCTCGACAAACAATTTAAAGAAATTGGCCAAAAAATATGGGATGCTCTAGACCTTGGTACATTCCGCGTTGCCTTTAACGCGGAAGAGCAAGGGGGATAAGAAGTCGTAACTATATGGACGCACATGACTATACACGCTTTTCTTCGCCAACCAGTATCCCTTCTGTAGAGGGGTTACAGGGCGCTCGCGCATCTTCCGGTACAGGACAAGGTGCTGCTAACGAATTTCATGAAGAGATAATGGGAGCTATGAAGAGGGGTGGGCCTTTTCCTGAAGTTGCAAGGGAGGTTATGGGCCGCGTTGAAGCTCATGCGCCTGAAGCGCTCGCGAACTTGCGCCATATACTCTATAATAACGGATCTATCGCCGCTGAGATGAGAGACGTGGGGTGGAATGGCATAAAGCAGCAATATGGCCAAACGCCCGATATTGAGAAATGTAATGCTGTACGCAAAGAAATTGTAGATGGCACATGGGGGGTAGTTTTAGGCGCCCTTAAAGAGATGGGGTACCCCTCTCCTGGCAGTCCAATTGCCTTCGGCACTCCTGGATGGGGCTCTGATATAGACACCGTTTTTCAGCCCTCTAAAGAGCTTCCAGAAAGTGTGGCAATAGTAGCAAAGCTTATGTTTGACATGGTGGTGTTAAACGAAGTAGGTGGTCTTCCAGGTTTTACGATGGATACTGAAAGCTACTTAAACCATGCTGGAGCCGCTCTTCGATCGGAAGAAAACTTGAAGGACTCACTAACTGGCTGCGCGGGATTTGCCCGCAATGAAATTAATGCCTCTAACCTTCAGATGGTAAGGCAGCTTGGTGGTATAGATAGCCCTGACTGGAGGAGCTTTAAGAGTTTAGAAATAGGGGCAGCAGTAAATCCTGATCATAAGGATGCATTAGAACAGAGCTTTGCTGACGTAGAGGCCTTTGAACGTGAAGTAAATGATGGGGTTCAGGAGTTGGTAGATGCAGGACAAGATCCAGTAATGGCGAGAATGAGCTATAAAACCCCTGGGCTTGTAAGGCTTTCTGAACAAATGGATCGTCTAAAAGACCGTATAGCGACTCTTGAAAAGGAGAGTCTAGTGGCCCCTAGCTTTGCACATAATGGCGAGCTGTCAAATGCGGCTCAAGAGAGTGCAAAAATACGAACTGAAAAGAACGATCGTGAGATTGAACGGGCCCGCTTACAGCTTGGCACAATGTACCTAGTGCGCACCAGTTTTTTTGATGAAGGGTATAATACAGAAGGCTGCTACATTGCTGTTTGCGATAAAAGTAGGGGGCAGATACACGAGCGTGGGTTAGATAGAGCTAAAGAGGTAACGCGTAAGCGTGAAATGAATCTCTCATCATCTACTTCTTCACCGCAATCATCTCCAGTTATTGTAAGAAAGGTCTTAGACAGGGTGAGTAGTGCCGCAGATCTTATGGGGCTATCAGGAATTAGCGGGAGGATTAGATCACGCTCTCATTCGCTTACTCCTGATGATAGTGCTTCAATAAAGCCTGCAGTTTCACCAAGAACGCAAGGGCGTGCTGTTGCCAAAAATACAAATCAGGAGCTTTTATCTAAAACATGCGAAAATAGTGCGATGTATCTAGGGCATTTTCACCACAAGGCTCTAACGGAAGGGGCGCAAAAAGCTTTTGTCGCAACATCTAAATATAGCGAACGGGCAAGTGCTGGGGCACTCGAGCTACTTCGGAATGCAAAAGGCTGCTCTTCTATGCATGATTATAGGGCTCTTATGCAGCAAGTATCCCTTTGCCATAGGACGCTTGCCCATGTAGAAACAGCAAAGCGAGGACAAAGGCTGCCAGGACCTGTTGCAGAAAGGTACCTACTTCGTGCAATTGCCAAAGCAAGGGCGTGTGCTCCTGAAGATCTTCCTGTAGATATTCAAACGCGTGTTCAAAATTTAGTAGGGTTCACAGAGAACGCAATAGATAAATCTAAATTTGAAGGTGAGATTATACCGGAGACCATTTTACCCGCGGTCTTTGCTTACTTAATTGACGTTTTTACCCTAGATCCCGATACCCATTTTACAAACAGCGAAGAGGTAAATAGGAGTGTCTGTGCCTTGGTAGGGTTAGATAAACAAAAATATAATACTTCTCCTTTGTTTAGGGATGTAGGAGAGATGACGTTGGAGTGTTTACAGCTGGATAACACTCAAGCTATTGAGCAATTTAATAGGAATTTTGATATACTGATTCGTGCAGCTGTCTATTTTGTGCATAATAACAGCGATATTTTAGTGAAGCCAACGAGTGATAGGGGCAGTTTTTCCCTGCAGTATCACTGGCAGAATGCAAATATATAAAAAATTGGTGAACGTATGAGCCCGCTTCAACAACTTGCAAGCCAAGCCTATATCCCTGCTATGGGGTCTATTGAAACAATTTGCCAAAATGATGCACTTGTTACTCTTATAGATCAGGTAGCAAAGAGTTGTCTTCAAGAAGATGCTACTCAGGTAAGACGGCTGCCCGCGCCTCTTCGCCAGGTGCTACTTGATAGAATGCTTCAAATTGGAATAGAAAGGGCAAAGCCTTTTCTTGATGAAGAGGTCTCTGCTGCATTACTTGGTAAGTATAAAACAGAACTTGCACGAGAGCTATTGGAAGTGCAAGAGAATTCTATCAGCCTCCATAATAGCTATCTTTCAGATGAGCAAATTCAGGAGCTTCTCTCTTCAGTTCAAAATCCGGAAAGTGTGACAGATATAGATCTTGGCGGCTGTCGAAATCTTGTTTCACTCCGCTTTCTCAATAGGTTTTCTCATATTACGAGTTTAATCCTAAAAAAAACGGGGATACATGATCTTACAGAAGCTGGTAAGTGCAAAGCTCTTACTAGCCTAGATGTTAGCGATTGCCATCAACTTACAACTCTAAACGGCATTCCAGCTGGGCTTAAGACTCTTAACACTGAGGGCTGCTCAAAGCTTCGTGATATTTCAGCTTTACGTAATGCTAAAGTAGTTTCTGCGAATTTATCGCACTGTAGAGATATCAAAGACTTTGACCCTCTTAAAGATTTAGCTGATTGCCTTGAGAAGCTTACAATCACCGGCTGTCCTAAATTTAGTAATAAAGAGATTCTTAATTGCCTTAACCTAAAGTCCTTCTCATTTGACGGATCAGGGGTTATGAAGTGATTTTGCTTTTCTGAAGATGATGAATAGGAAGTTGCGGCCTGCATAGTATTATTCTTCGTGTTGTTAAGCGACTATATTGTTTTATGCTTTCATCTCGATTATTTAGAGCAGTCAGGGTTATTTTATTAGTTTTGCTGCAAGTGTTTGGACTAACTTAAAAAGGATAGTAATTTGGCTGCTTGTTGCAATCATGCCGCTACGCTGCTGGCGAAGGGCTCGAACAAGCTCTGCTGGGTCAAAAGAGAGCCCTTTTAGCTCTTTTGTATTTTCAAGAAGCCATTTAATGATAAGAGCCCCAAAGAGTGTGCCTGTTCGCCCGCAGCCTGCCAGGCAGTGAAATATCGATGCGCTATCAGGATTGTCACTTTCTAGTGTAAAAATTCGATTAAGTAGTTGCATAAGAAGCTCTACTTCAATGCCTTTTCCATCTGGCCAGTCTATTTGCAGATGGTGCACTTTTTTGTCGTTTACAAGAAATGTGCGCTCAGAAATTGGACCAAGAGATTGGCTTGTGCATACTATAGTAATGTCACCAAATTGATTTTTTTCACCCATCTTCATTGGAAAGTATTCATTTTTACTAGTCTCTTTGACCATCACTATGAGTGAGATATTATGGGTGAGGACGTGGCGCCAAAATTCGCAACGATTTTTATTTGGATCTGCCGAGGCGATTCTTCTTCGCTTATCAGGAGAGCTAATTGGGCTTCCTCGTATGAGTCCTTCACATTTATTGTGAGCATATACCTTTTGATAATGTATCTGCCAGTTTTCTTCCTCTTCGGCACCTTGAACATAGATGATTGGCGCTATTTGTGCGCTATTGCATGTATATTGTGCAAGTTCTTGAAAACGTATTGCATAGGGGCTTCCTTTTGGGGTTAGCACATTTTTGTAGTCTCTTCTGTCAATTTTTGGGGGTTTTGAGACTACTGTTACGCCGGGCAGAAGAAGTTTATCAGCAGAACATCTTTGAAATAATTTGCTGAGGTCCTCATGTAGAGCGTAGGTGCCTCTGATATCTAGATGCGTTAATGTGGGATGTGAGTTGAGAAGATCTAAATCATTTGCATAGGTAAGCATACAGCATTCTAGGGAGAGCGTTCTTAATCTAAGCGTATTGACTGTAGTGAAAAAACTCTTCTCAATCTTTGCATTGCTAATAACAAGGGAGGTAAGTGAAGGTAGTTTTTGAGAAAAATGAATAATAGCATTTGGGTTGCCATTCGAATTTTGCATAACGCGAAGTGTAAGCGAAGAGAGCTTCGTGCAGCCTGCAAAGCAGCTGATATCTAAGGGGGAGATTAGTCGTAGAGAGAGATCAAGAACTTCTATATCCCTCAAATTGCGAAGATGGACTCCTAGCTCTTCTAGTGATATTGGTTCTTCAATACTATGCGTTTTTGGTGTTTCTAGGGAAAGCTTATCCATGGCAGGCGTAATGCTATCGCTTGCCCAAGAAGAGGGAGTGCTAGCTGTAGCTTTAATACCACTTGGATTCATGAGCTTTAGTGTACAGCAGATTGGGGCGGGAGGTCAACTCTACAGTAGCTGATAGGGATTTTTAGGGGTGGGGGGGCTTTAGCCATTTTTCCTTAATTTTGACAATATAAATAAAAAATTATATAATTAGGTAGATGGGGGATTTTCTCCTAGCAGAGTGAGGTAAGGTATGCTTTCCGAGATGAAACCGGTCCCTTTAGATGATGCTGCCAAGGCGCTTGCTAATGATTTGGGGTTCGAGCACAACGAAAATTCTATTATGAGCTACGAAGAGCACCAGCAGAAAGTCATTAAAGAGGTGCAGGCTTCACTTGAAGTTCTTGTTTATGATGTGGTGGAAGGAATCTCTGCAATCTATAGCGTGCTCGATGAAGCAATTACTAAATCAGACTCGTCTAATGTGGTCATTCCAACCCTTGAAGAGATAAAAGAGAGGTTTATTGCTCTTAGCAGTCCGCCGCCTGAAAATGAAGAGGCGACACTTCAAGAGTTGCTTAAAATTTCAGATGATGCCTTAGCTGTGATGTTTGTTGCAGCCTACCTCCTACAATCGGATAAAAGATATAAACTTGCATCTTCAGCCTTTCAGGCCCTTACACTCTTTGCGCCAAAGATTGCTGATTCCTGGATTGGCTTAGGGATGGCACTTGAGATGCAAGGCAAAAAGGAGGAAGCGCTTGATGCTTTTCGATTTGCAGTAACAGTAGAACCATCAAATGCAGCGGGATATCAGCAAGCTGCTATTCTTGCCTATGAACTCAATGATCTTGAGCTAGCCCACGAAATTATACAAAGCGCTAAAGACTGGATGATCGGTTCTGGATTAGAAGCTGACAAGCTTAACACGCTTGCATCTGAAATAGATAGGCTCGATTTGCTAATGAAGGAATTATAACAGAAGTGAGGAGTAAGCTATGAGTATGGGTCCGCTAAGTCAACGTCCACAAGATATTCCCGAACCGAGTTCAGGTATCCAGAAAATCTTTGTAGATAGAAGGGCTGCGCTTAATGAAATTAAAAATCTAAAATTGGAAGGCAAGACCCCTGAGCAAATAAAGGCAGACTTAACAAGTCGGCTTCAGGAGGCGAAACAGGTGGCAGCCCAAAAAATAGGTGATGCTCCTAAAAATAAGGTCAGAGTTCTTCAATTTCAGCTAGCAGCACTTGCAGTTTCGACTAGACGAGACAAGATCGTAACCATCTTTAAAGCTATTGGCACAGAGCTTGGAGGCCAGCTGCAAAAGGGTGCCGCCTTAGTATCTAAGGCGCGCTCAGCAAAACTTGACCTCGAGGAGACGAGTTCGCCATCTGAGCGGCCTTTACCCAAACTTGATCTCAAAGATCAAAAACACTTTCCAAAGCTTCATGAGTTAAAAGGTAAAGGGGGTGCTGTTACTCAAGAGGAAATCGCCAATGCTATAGCCAAAGATCTTAATAAACTCTCCGAGAAACAAGGAGGGCGTGTCTCCCTAAGACAGGTGCAAGATTTTGCACAGCGTCTAGCTGATGTAGGCGTCGTTGGTGATGTTATAGCTAACGCCGTGATGGTTAAAGACGGAATTTATAATCCTGAAAAGCTTGTAGAACATCTACTGGCTGGGAACGTAGCGCGTCAAGAGGTTAAAGATGCCCTTGGCCAGGATGTAGTAAATATGAAACGCGTACAAGGTGATATGGAACGGCTAAAGATGGGCAAACAATTTGGAGATCGAGCTCAGGGCGCCCATGTGGATATCGCCAGGAAATCAGTTAGTGAAATCCAGGGGGAAATTCTTGGGCAAATCAGTAATCCACAAGAGATTGGCAAAGAGCGATTACATGCAGAAATTGATAGGCATAAAGAGCATTTACCAAGTGATGTCCAAGATAGATTGCTAAAAGGAGATCTACTTCCAGATGAGCTTATGGATATGAATAATAAAGTCGAGGCGGAGAGATTATCTTTTAAAGATCAAGATCCTCAAAAATACGATCAAATGGGTAAACAAGCTAGCACGTATCGAGAAATAGCCAAAAACATGAACGACTATAAGAACTTCCAGACCCAAGTTGGCCAGTTATCCCAGGAAGATAGAGCCAAGCTCGAAAAAAGCCCAGTCGATTCGAAGGAAATATTCGCACTTGCAAGTAGGTGTAACTCTCCATTAAAAGAAAAGTTACTGCTAATGGCTGAGATTTCTGGCCCGCGAGGAGAAGATTTTGTTAAAGCCTATGCCGATCGAAAGAATCCACAAAATCTATATAAAGGGGCGATTGAAATCTTAAAAGAGACAAAGGGGCAAAAGACCGCAGAGTGCATGCATAACTTAGAACAGCTCTTTCAAGCCTGGAGGAAAAATGAAATCAACCCCGAGCAGCTTATTCCCCAGCTAGGCCTAGAACCAGACATCCAGGAAAATGTACTAAAGGCATGGACTCTCTGGTCAAAATCGCAATAAATAATAAGCTAGTGGGACGGGGCCTAGGGTGTTGATTTAACCACTTTTTCAAAGAGTACAATTTGTGCAAAATTTGTCCTTGAGCGAAGCTCTTTGGAGTCCCCAAGCGACAAGGTCGCTGATACCGTAAAGTAACAGGGGGTAAATAATATTTCCCCCTGATATAATTTCGCCAGAGTGGAAAAAATTGGCCGTCCGCACATTAGTGTTTCTCCATACCTGTTTTGGAGTT
>JAYRNE010000093.1:0-9928 GCA_041912355.1 Chlamydiales bacterium | reverse complement strand
TCCTTCTGTAGGCATATTGATGCGTGGCTACAAAGGTGACATAGAAAAGCAAAATACTACACATCTCTTTCAAAAAGAAGCGCCATGGAGCCTTGTGGGAGATGAAGCCTGCCTTATAGCTCGCAACGTGCCCACGGCTACTATGCTTGTGGGTAAAAATAAGGTTGCAGGTGCCAAAATGGCAGATGCAAAAGGGCTACAAGTGCTCATAGTCGATGATGGCATGCAGCACATTGGCCTTGGACGCAATTTTGAAATAGTTATGCTTGATAGCCAAAACCCCTTTGGCTATGGCCACTTACTTCCTCGAGGGCTTCTTCGCGAGCCTCTTTCAGCCCTTAAGCGCGCTTCCCTTATTGTCATCACATGCCGTAATGGCACTGACATTTCGCCAAATCAAGAAGCGGTGATAAGAAACTATACTACTGCCCCGATATGCAAGGTGCGCTACAAGCCCTTAGGCTTTTTTGATGTGCATGATGTGAAGGTCGATATAGCGCAAGATGCGAAGGTGGGGTTATTTTGTGCCATCGCCAAGCCCGACCAATTTGTCACAACGATTAGGCGCCTCGGCCTAAATCCAGTCTACAGCCACTTTTTGCCAGATCATGCAACTTTTGCACATATACCTGTAGATGAGGCTAAAGCAAGTGGTGCTCATTGCCTTATCTGCACCGAAAAGGATATCGTCAAGCTTCCAAAAGAGGCAACTTCTGCCCTTCCCATTTACTACCTAAAAGTCGCCATCGAAATGATGACGCCCGAGGTTTGGGAAGAAGCTACGGCAAATATGTACAAAGTCGAGTTAAAGCTGTAAAACAAAAAAGCTAGTCATCGTCATCAATGTCCAAACTTTTAGCCTCTTGTGTCAATTTTTCCATAAGACCGTGTGCCACTTCCTTAGCAACAGCCTCTTTCACTTCAGGCAAAAATTTTGCCATAGCACTTTGCACCTTCTGTTCTACAACCTGACTTAGGAGCTTAGTTAATTCTGCTGTATGCTGCTTCATGGCTGCGGCTACTGTCCGTTGAACGACCTCTTCAATTTTTTCAACTGTAGAAGCACTTGTGCGTTTTGCTAATTCAATCTGATATAGCCCATCATTTACCTGCTCAAGCCTTTTTTATCTGCTGCAACTTCTGCCTTTAAGGCTTCTTGTCGAGAACCGACATTCTCTGCTACATGCTTTTCTAGAGATCTAATACACTCTTGTAATTTGTCAGCTTGATCTAAACAAATTGCTGTGAGAGCCGAATGGTTATGGCTAAAAAGGTTGTTGACGAGGTGTGGAAAACCGTTATTATAACTTACATTTAAATCTGAACGCCAACTCATAAATTACCTTTTTTATTATTCTTTAAAGCATATCACTAGGTTCTTTTCCTATTCAATGTTGTTGATTGCTTTTATAAAATAGTAATTTTTTGCTAGGGTAACAGAAAAGTAGGAGAAATATATGGCAGTCCAATCCCCATCATCACTTTTAGTAGACTTTGCTTCTCAGATAGACCTTTCGGGGCATCAATACATTTCCCAAAATGGGGAGAAGTTTACTTTAACAAAAGGAAAATCAAGCCCACAGCATCTTTTGGAGCTTATTCAGGCAGCGCGCGCTGAAAAGGGGAGTGAAAAAGAAATAAATGCAGCAGTTTCTGTAATAAAGTCACATCTTGAAAAGAAAATTTCTGGCCTCTTTAGCTTTTTAATCAGCAATGGGGATAAAGCAAGAATACGCGAGCTTATCCAGCAGCTTGGCGATGCTAAGGTGAGCCCGCCAACAACAGAGGGCGAGGCGCGTCTTCTGTTTTATCAGGAGCTACCTGGAATGCTTCGCGTGCGATCTGCTGCTACAAAGGATCTAGAAACAATTAAGATTATAAGTAAGAGGCTTTGGGACCATTTTGGCGAGTACGAGCCTTACAAGCAGCACATGAAGCTCTTTTTTGAAGGCGAGCATTTTCTCTTTGAAGAACAGAATGACTTTTTGCTTTATGAGGAATTAAAAAAACCTGAAGTAACTTGCGCCTATTTACGCGGTTCAAGCCACTATGATCACGGTACACTTAACAATAAAACAGGTGGGCCTGTGCCAGAATCTGCTGACAAGGTACCTAATCCGCAATACGAAATAGAGGGGCCTCAAGTAAAGGCACTTCTTTTGGGGCGAGTAAAGCTAGCTGTTAATCCGAATGGGGAACTTATTTTTGGTAGAGCCGCTGAAGGTAAAGAAGAAGCTTCATCCAGAAAATTCACCTTTTTACAAACCGAATGGGCGCCAGATAGCGATACTATTTTCTCTGCAAACTTCTGGAAGCATAGGGTCTTCTCTTTTGTCCTCTATGCTGCCCGCAAAACCCTAGGCTGTGAAACTCCAAATGTCGGGCCCTACGGCTATGGCCATGGGGACGCCAAGCAGCCGACGGTTATATCGCTTAAAAAGCCTACTGTTTAAAGACATTCATAAGGATGCCACCATCAACAAAGAGCGTCTGCCCGGTTATGAAGTCGGCAAAGGGAGAGGCCATGAAAAGAGTGGCATAGGCTACCTCTTCTGGCTTTCCAAATCTTCGGGCGGGGATTCTTTTGGCAACTTCTTTTGCAAAGGCGTTAACTGAAGTGTCACCCCACATGGGTGTCAAAGTAGGGCCAGGGCCTATCGAGTTTACCTGTATGTTGTAGGGGGCAAGTTCCACGGCTAATGAGCGCGTAAGGCCGTCCATTCCTGCTTTAGATGCGTGATAGGCAGAAGCATGTACGCTGCCAGCAGCTGAGAGTATAGAGCTTATATTTACAATTTTGCCTCCGCTATTTTTCATGTAGGGGAGTGCAAAGTGGATCAAAGAGGCCGAGCTTGCTAGGTTTACTGCAATAGTCTTTTCGAAAGAGTGAAGATAGCTATCAGATTCTAATGAGGCATCTACGAATATGCCAGCGTTATTTACAAGAATATCAAGCTTGCCGCTCTTTGATGCAGCCTCAATAACTGCTTCTTTGCATGCCTCTTGAGAGGAAACATCGCATTTAATTGGCGTAGCAACATCCCGTAGAGTTTCAGCGTTATCTTTATTTGTATTGTAGGTGAAGTAGACTGTGGCGCCCGCTTCACTAAAAAGCTTCACGCATGCTTCACCAATGCCGCTTGAGCCTCCTGTAATAAGGGCTGTTTTTCCCTGTAGGTCTATTTTCATCCGATGCTCCTTATGAACCTATAATAGACGAATCTAGGTGAAGGGTCATCTTTTTGGCCACTAGAAAATGGCAAAGCTTGCCTAGTGAAGAGGGGAGGGCTCGACAAAAAATGGCTATCTCAAAATTGAAAGGTCGTTATAGGATGCAGAAATGGTATCATCTCTTTCTGCACATACGGCTCTTGCGGCCAGTTTTGGATACTTTCTTGGTACGCTCATTGACGAGCGTACGACAAGCGTAGTTGCGGCAGCTCTTTTAACGATAGCGACGCCTGCTGCTCAATACGTTGGAAAGAAGTTTAATTGTAATCGACGTCAAATCTGCTCTCTTGCTGCAGGTGCTAAAACTGCGATTATCGCTCTTTCATTTAGGAATGTTTTTGCTAAAGGCGGCGGGACAGGGCTTCTCATGCTCTCTTCTTTTTGCTTAACATATGAGACATGGGGAGTTTCGCTTAGGCCGCGACATCTTAAACAGTTGAGTTAGTTAGACTTTCTGCTAAAAACCATTTCCAGCTAGTAACTCAAGCGCTCTCAAGGCTTCTTGAGTTGTAAGCCGCTTTTTTGGGTCGGGGTGCATCATCTTGTAGATGATGATGCTAAAGCGCTCTTTGGGGGAGAGGTTTTCTTTTTGTAAAAGGGCTTCAAGAGGCGTTAAAACTGCCTCTCTTATAGCATCTTTATAGGCAGCTTTTTCTTCAGCATCAAGCTCAACACTGCTGCTATTGGGGATAATATCACACCATTTTTTTGGGTCTTTTTTCAGCCAGGAGCGATAGAGCATGAGGCCTAGGGCCCACATGTCCATCCTAATATAGTCAGAGGTTGTCCCTTCAAAGCCTTTTGCAGAGATATATTCCGGGGCAGAGTAGATCAGCGTGCCATAGTAGCCAGCTCTATAGATAGAATGGGCACCTTCTCTAGAGGCCGGGCAGCTTAAGCCAAAGTCGATCCAGCCAACATCTTTACCCTTAAATTGGGTGTTTGAGTTTTTGATGTCGCCGTGGACATAGCCATTTTTATGCATGGAGTGAAGGCCTTGGACGAGTGTTTTTACGGCTGTAACGACCTCGTTGAAGGTGGCACTCTTGCAAAATCTTGAAAATTTGCCCTCGCCAAGAGGTTCAAAGAGTGATACCTTTTTGTAGGTCTTGCCCTCTTTTTGCTTTTCATACTCTACAGCATGAAGTATTGGCCAGATGCCTGGCGGCCACTCAGAAGATGCGCCTTTTACTTTTTTGGCAATTTCATATTCGCCGAAGGTGAGTTTTCGCATAGTGCTGTTTACACTGTTTTTTGTTGTAAGTTCAGCAACGACCTCGGCCTTTTGTGAAAGCTCTGGAACGCGTATTGCCTTTGTTATTCTTTTTACATCGGTTTCAGCTACCAGGCTTTCTCCTTTTGTTTTTAGGCGAATGTAGTAGCAGCTCTCTTGCGGATCATAAAAAAGCGAGCGGGGGATGTCGCCATCAGCAGTTTTTTTAAGGTAGTTATTTACTAAAGAGCCTGTTCTCATAGCGAGTGTCCATGCCATTTTAATACTGTCACTTGGCTTGAGGGAGGTTTGTAGGGCTGAAAGCTGCCTATAGCGGGCATCCACTTCTTCAATGCCGGTCGTAGCATCTGGTTTTAGGGTGTAGATGTTGCCAAGAAGGAGGGCCTTTTGTTTGGTGTCAGCTTTTTGAAACTCTTGAAAGAGGGTAGCTACAGCCTGCTCTTTGTAGTAGCTATTCAGCTCGTAGAGCTTGCCGAGAGTGCCAAAGCCGCGCGCTCCTATGTAGAGAATAAGGCGCGAAAAAATGCCGTAGCGGCGATGTATGTGGGTTTCAACATGTGCTGTAAGGCTTTTTGTGAATAGGCTTAGGGTGTATAGAGAGCCTGCATTTTTGTTAGGTGCGCTCATTGTGGCAAAAAGTGCACGCACAGTCTCGTAGGTTTTTCCGCGCCCTATCTCTTTAGGGGATGCTGTAGGCGTGTTAAGGCCGCTAACAGTGTAGAAATTATTTGAAAAATCAAAATGAACAGAGCTACTCATGGGAGAACCCTCCTTAAGCAGTTAAGCGGCTATAGCCCTCTTTGCCATCATATGTATGGAGTGCTTCATGACCTGTAACAGTGATATTAAGGCTTTCTAGCTTATTGAGAAGAGAGACAATATCACTTCTCTTTATGCTATTTTTAGCCATAAACCTGAGGCGCAAAAGGTCTGTCACAAAGGTTTCAGGGTGTTTATGGGGCCAGATAGTTGCCCCACGGCTTGCTATTTCCTCTAAAGAAAATGGCAAAATATTTTTACATTTTTCACCAAGAGCCTCGGGGCTCTCGTTGGTATCAATAAAGACATCCACGCCAACGAGTTCTTTTTGGCATTTGGTAGTGCTGGGGTGTCCTTTATGAGTAATTGGCGAGCTTGTTTCATAGTGCGCAGGTTTTAGTATTTCAGGCTTTTTGCCAAGGCGTTTACTTATTTCCTCGCTAAACTCTTTTGTGCCTACTTTTTGACGGCTTTTTGCCTCATCAAATATGTCGTAGGTGTGTATGCCCTCTTCGATGGTTTTAAGCCAGGCGTTATGAATGAGTTCTGCTTTATCACCCATTCCTAAATGCACAAGCATCATAACGCTTGCAAGAAGTAGCCCAGAGGGGTTGGCAAGGTTCTGTCCCGCTCTTCGCGGTGCTGAGCCGTGAATGGCCTCAAACATGGCAAATGTAGAACCTATGTTACTAGAGCCTGCCAGCCCAACGCTACCTGCTATTTCTGCGGCAACGTCAGAAAGGATGTCGCCATAGAGGTTTGGCATAACGATAACATCAAAATTTTCTGGGGAGTCTGCCATCTTGGCAGCGCCTATATCGATAATCCAGTGCTCGGGGGTAATTGAGGGGTACTCTTTTGCAATTTCATCAAAGACTTTATGAAAGAGGCCGTCAGTCATTTTGAGGATATTATCTTTAGTAAAGCAGGTGACCTTTTTGCGGCCAGTTTTTGTGGCGTATTCAAAGGCATACCGGATAATTTTTTCACAGCCTTGGCGAGTAATAATTTTACGGGCATAAAATGTATCTTCTGTAGGTCGGTACTCAATGCCAGTATAGAGGTCTTCTTCATTTTCCCTGACAATAACAAGGTCCATGCCTGGGTGTCGTGTATCTATGCAGGGGTTATAGGCGACGCATGGGCGAATGTTGGCATAAAGTCCAAAGGCTGAGCGTATTGTAACGTTGAGGCTTCGGTAGCCGCCCCCTTGGGGCGTAGTGATTGGTGCTTTAAGAAAGGCTTTGCAGCTTCTTAGGACATCCCAGGCTTTATGCTCGATTCCAGACTTTTGCCCAGACAAATAGACCTTTTCGCCTACTTCTATTTCATGGAGGGTAAGATCTGCTCCAGATGCTCTCAGCACATCAAGCGTCGCCCTCATAATTTCCGGGCCAATCCCATCTCCATGTGCTACTGCGATATCTACTTTAGCCATACCTACCTCTTTCTTTTATAAATATAAATTAAATTAATTATTTTCCAGTAAAATATATCATGTCCATTAGTTTATTATTTAATACCTAAAAAAGTCTCTAAGCTGCAAAATATTAGCTGATTAATGAGGATTTTGCATGCGCGAGTTATTATCCCGAAAACAGGATCTTGTAGAAGAGCTGTTTTTACAGACACAGTCGCACCTTGGCTATTTCTTTGAGCATCTTAATTTAGATGCATTAAGACGGGTGATCGACCATCTCTCTACTTGCGCGGGCACAGTTTTTTTAAGTGGTGTTGGCAAAAGCAGTATCGTGGCAAAAAAAATTGCCATGACTTTAAATTCCTGTGGTATTAAGGCAGGCTTTTTATCGCCACTCAATGCCCTGCATGGAGATGTTGGTGTAGTAGACTCTGATGATGTTGTTATACTTTTAAGTAAAAGCGGCGAAACCGATGAGCTACTTAACCTCTGCCCTACAATACGCAATAAAGGTGCAAGTATTGTCGCAGTAGTGTCGCAAGAAGATTCACGGCTTGTAAAGGCATCGGACCTCTACATCGTTTTGCCTGTAGCAAAAGAGCTTTGCCCTTTTGACCTTGCACCCACGACCTCTACAACTGTACAGCTAGTTTTTGGTGATCTTGTATCGATAGCGCTCATGCGCTCTAAAGCGGTGTCAATAGACAACTTTGTTATGAACCACCCAGCAGGGCAAATTGGCAAGCGCCTTATCTTGAAGGTGAGTGACCTTATGCTCAGAGGAAGTGAACTCCCTCTTTGCAAGCCTAGTGAAAAGCTCGTGGATGTTTTAGTTGAGCTTTCAAACAAAAAATGTGGCTGCATCCTCATTGTTGATGAAGAGATGAACCTCTTAGGGCTCTTTACAGATGGCGATTTGCGCCGCGCACTTCAGAAGTATCAGGGTGATGCTTTATCACTATCAATAGATGCACTTATGACAAAAACACCGCGCACTATTGCACCTTCTGCTTTAGCTTATGATGCCATGAAAGAGATGGAGAAGAATCAGAAGGGAGCTATCACCTCGCTTGCCGTTGTGGAGGCGGGGAAGGTAATAGGTCTTATAAGGCTGCATGATATTGTTCAATCTGGACTATAGGGGATTATGTTTTTACCATTAAGAGCCAAAGTTTCTACGCCGCTACTTTATACAATAGCCATTATGCTTGGTGTTGCAACGGGCTTATTTGCTAATCCGTTGCTATTTACGGTGGCAAGCTATGTTTCAGATGTTTTTATGAACCTCTTAAAGCTTGTAAGTACGCCCATTCTCTTTTTATCTATAGTTACAGTAGCCTCTGGCATGGAAAATCTGAGCGCCATGGCGATGATGGGAAAGAAGGTTATTAAATACACCCTCGTCACAACCATTCTTGCGGCGACTGTTGCTTTAGGGGTCTTTTTGGTGTTAGATCCGGTACATGCAGCAACTATTTCCATCATTCCGGCTGAAAGCGTAGTTCCTGAACAGGGAAGCTACTGGTCGCACCTGCTTGATATTGTGCCTTCAAATATTATAGAGCCTTTTATAGAGAATAACATTATCGGCGTTTTGATTATCGCCTTTGTATTAAGCCTTGGGATGTTTGCTATACCGCCTCTTCAACGTCAAGTGCTTCATGGAGTCTTTTCGGCGTTTTATAGCGTCTTTATGAAGATCACATCCTTTATTGTACGGCTTATTCCTATAGCCTTGTGGGCCTTCATTGCGCTCTTTATTAAAGAGCTTGAAAATGGGCTTGAGCTTACATCCATTGGTATATACCTTGCGGCAGTTCTTTTAGCTAACTGCATTCAGGGCCTTATCGTGCTTCCAGCACTTCTTAAAGCAAAGGGCATAAAGCCCCTTGATCTTGCAAAAGCGATGATGCCGGCACTTACTGTTGCCTTCTTTACAAAGTCATCAAGTGCAAGCGTTCCTACGGCAGTAAGGGCTGCAGAAGAGCGCGCGAATATGGATAGCAAGGTTGCAAGCTTTGCCTTTCCCTTATGCACGAGCATCAACATGAATGGCTGCGCGGCCTTTATTTTGATAACCGTGCTCTTTGTATCTATGCTTAACGGCCTTACCTTTACCCCTTTTGAGCTTGTGATGTGGATCTTTATGGCAACACTTGCGGCTTTAGGTAATGCGAGCGTGCCTATGGGCTGCTTTTTCTTGTCGGGGGCGTTTTTAGCTGCTATGGACGTTCCCTTAAGCATCATGGGCGTGATTTTGCCGTTTTATGCTCTTTTAGATGCTATAGAGACCTCTCTTAATGTCTGGTCAGACTCCTGCGTTGCGGCTATAGTCAATAAAGAGGTCACTGAAAAGGCTCCTGAGCCTATTTTTAATGTATCTCCCAATTTTGCCAAAAATTAATGGTGGCTTAACAGAGTCTTAATCAAGGAATGCTCTAATAGTCTCTCTTTCGTAATAAAAATAAGGAGAGAGAGTATGAGTTTTCCACATATACCAGCCTTTGGCATCTTCAACGTGCCCTTTGGACAGTTTCCTGTTGCTGCCTATGACTGGGCTAAAGCTAAGATGGCAAAAAAAGAGGCTCAAGTTATCGATGAGCCTGAGGCTCAAGGGGCCGCTTCTGAAGCGTCAGCTTCTCAAGAAGACGTTTTAGCCCTTCATCTAAGCTCGCCCCACACTACAGTGCTTGAACGTGAGGTGCAAGCTGCTATAGACGTAAGCCGCGATGAAGCAATAGCAAAAGCCCTTGCTGAGAGTGAAGCTCCAAAAGCACAAGAAGCTGTAATAGTAGACACAAGCCGCGATGAAGCTCTTGCTAAGGAACTTGCCGCTAGTGAAGCTTGTCAAAACGTTATAGTTGTAGACACAAGTAAAGATGAAGCCCTCGCCAAGGAGCTTCAAGCAACTGAAGCCTCAGAAAAGCAAAACGTTGCCGACACAAGCCGCGATGAGCAGGTTGCAAAAGAGCTGCAAAGTCAATTAGCTAAAGCAGAAGTAAAAGAGGAGCAAAAGAGCGCTCCTAAAGCTCAAGAGCAACAAACTGTCTCTAAAGCTTCAGACAAAAAGAGCCAAAAGCAAGCTCGTAAAGAGTGGAAGAAAGAGCACCGTCATAGCCACCACAAGTCACATCCCAAAAATAGTATCCACAAGAAATAAGCAACGCATTGGGTTGTCTGCTTAGCTCTTATAATAATAATATATTAATACTATTTTTTCACTCTCCCCAAAAGAACTAATCCCCCCCTTTAGGTTCTTTTGGGGGCGAGGGTTCATTAGCCAT